>JBCBOC010000675.1:0-2790 GCA_039821475.1 Cyanobacteria bacterium J06632_22
CTTCGGCAAAGGGTGAGCGGGGACTAGAGTAGTAGGCAGAAATCTGCTCTACTGCTTCAAATAATTCGTCTGCCAGAGGTTGAAGATTGAGCTCAATAAAGAAATTTCTCAAGGTGGCGGGTTGGCACAGAACCCTCGCCCCTAAATACATCGCTAACGCTTCGGTCGGTCCCTCGAAGATCCTCAAAATTCTCGCGTCGCGCAGGATCTGCGGAGCCATATTGGTTTCGATATAGCCTCGCCCACCCAGGCACTGCACCAAATCATCAGCTGTCTGCCAGTAAAATTCTGGACCAACAATTTTGCAAACCGCATAGAGTTCTTCTGGAACAGGCTGCTCACGATCAAGCCGTTGGGCAATAACCGTGACCAGGCTATCGAGAGCCGCGATCGCACTCGTTACCCAATCTAGCCGCGTCAGCGTCACCGGATTCTCTAACAACTTCCCGGTAGAAATTGTCCGTCGCTGACTGTAGCGCAGCATCAGTTGGGCGCAGCGCTTCATACCTCCTACGCTAGCTGCCGCAATCGCCAGCCGCCCATACATCATTGCATCCTGGGCCACGACCATACCGGCCCCAGATGTACCCAGCATCTGCGCTGCCTCTACCGGCACATTCTCAAGAAAGACTGCATTCTGCACCATGCCGCGCATGCCCATTGTCAACGCCTCCGGTCCCTGGCGCAGCCCCGGCGTACCTTTTTCCACCGCAAACCCAGTTATTCCCACGGGCTGCCCGCTAGCATCTTGCTGTTGAACAAACACGTTTATTACGCCTGCCCATGCCGCCGACCCACTCCAGATTTTCTGACCCGACAGATGCAAGCCGTTATCCGTGGGAACAGCTTTAGCAAGAATTCCCAGTGGGTGAGACCCCGCTGCAGGCTCGGTCAGAGCAAAGGCTGCCAGCAATCGCCCGGTAGCTAGTTGGGGCAACAGTCGGTCTTTTAGCTCAGCTCGAGCAGAGCGCAAGATAGGGCGAATACCAAGAACATTATTGAGGCCAACAAACAGGGCCAGGGTTGGATCAATCGCGCCGAGCTGCTCCAATACCCGTAGAGTAGATCGATGGTTAAGTTCCAAGCCCCCATAGCGCTTGGGAACCTGCATGCCCAGCAAACCCTGGTTACCAAAGTCCAGCACAATAGCAGGAGACAGGCAGCGGCGCTCGTCCATCATGCGGGAGTTAATAGAGGTGCGAGCGTAATCTCGCAGCCATTGAATCAGCGTATCGGCACCGTTCCCCGGCTCCCCGAGTCCTCGAATCTCCTGCGCTGTTGCTCCAATCTGACAGATTGTCTCACTAGGCCACTGAGCTATAGGTTCGAGACTGCTTTGTTCGAATGCGGTACGGCAGGCATATCGCTGCACCTTACCACTGGTAGTTTGAGGAATCTGGCCGGGTTTGAGCAGCCAAAGAGCATGAATTTGTAGGCCGTGATGCCGCGAAACTGCAGCGCGAATAGCCGCGAAGATAAGCGCTGAGTCCAGCGATCGTAACGCCCGCCGCTCCACCTCTTGAAAAATAACGAGCCGCTCCTCACCGTCTTGCTCAAAGCCCAAGGCAGCACCAATGGGTCTTAGATCCGGATGACTCTCCGCAACAGTCTGCTCAATATCCTGCGGGTAGTGGTTTTGCCCGCGAATGATAATCAGATCTTTGAGCCGCCCAGTGACATAAAGTTGCTGGCCATCGTAAAACCCCAAATCTCCCGTGCGCAGGTAAGGACCACTGCCATCTTCCAAAGAGGCTTGAAAGGTTTCTTTGGTAGCGGCTCGATTTTGCCAGTAGCCTTGGGCAACGCTAGGACCAGACAGCCAAATTTCTCCTACCCGCCCATCCTCACAAAACTGTCCTGTTTTAGAGTCTACAATCTTCACCGTCTCGGCAGGCTGACCACAGCTCACCATGCGGGCTGCTTCGCCTCCGGCTTCGGCAACGGCTCGTCCCTGGCCCAGCGCCGTTTGATCTAAGTTTCGCACCACCGGGGGCTGATGTTTTTCCCCGCCGGCGACAAACAAAGTAGACTCAGCTAGCCCGTAGCAAGGATAAAACGCTTCTGGCGAAAAACCGTGTTCGGAGAATGTCTGAGAAAATTTAGAGAGTGTCCCTATCCGTACAGGCTCAGCACCGGTAAAAGCCACCTGCCAACTACTCAGATCTAGCCCTTTTCGCTGCTCTGGCGTCGTCCTTTGGCGACAATATTCATAAGCAAAGTTAGGACCACCACTGGTTGTCGCCCGAAACTCAGAAATCGCGCGTAGCCAGCAAATCGGCTGACGCAAGAACAGCTCTGGCGACATCAGCGTTACCGGAAAGCCACTATAGACAGGCTGTAGAATACCGCCAATCAGGCCCATATCATGGTGAGGGGGCAACCAAATGACGCCACGACTGTCACTGTTATGTCCAAATCGCTGGTGAATCGTTGCCAGATTCTGCATAAGGTTGGCGTGACTGACCATGACCCCTTTGGGATATCCCGTCGAGCCGGACGTATACTGTAGCAATGCTAGGGTATCGCTCGAAATATCGGCAGGTGTGAAATTGAGGAGCGGGACTTCCCGCCCAGACGACGCTGGTTCATCAATACAATCGACAGCAGCGACAAAAACACTTTTGTCATCCGCTTTTTGGCCGAAAACAAACTGCTTTACCTCGATAAGTTTCTCCTCACAGGTGAGGACACCGACGGGCTGAGCGTCCTTGAAAATATGTCGCCAGCGGTCTACTCCTTGGTGGCGTCTGGCAGGTTGGACAGGAACCGCGATCGCGCCCGCATACCAAC
>JBCBOC010000098.1:0-8884 GCA_039821475.1 Cyanobacteria bacterium J06632_22
CCCCCTTGGCTTAGGGCGGGACGCCGCCCTAAGAACCCCGTATGGAAGGGGATCTCGTTCAGCTGGAAGTGGTTGCACTGGAGATCGGCTGGGGGAGTTTTATTTTTCTGGCTTCAGTGGAGCGCCAGAGGTTGTCGTGTCTAGTAAGGAGCCAGAAAAATAAAAAATCGATGTGGGTTGCCCTCGACTTTTACCTGGTTCGCTGACAGGAAGTCACGCTCCGAGAGGGAGATAAATTATTGTTTTCAGAATGCGCTCGAGCGCATTCTGATCCACCCAGCCGATAACCCATAGCGACCCGATCTGCTGTTGGCGACCACCTTACTTAACACTGATCGGGGGGGTGGGGGCCAGGCTCCCTCACGTCAGGAGGGGGGCGGGGAGGAAAGCCCCGCGCAGAAACGCTTACTTCTCGCCAGTTACCCCAACAAGCCGATCAATTCAGCGCATTGACAAAATCCGCCTGCGCATCTTTAGGCGCTGGCCACTCCTCACTATCCCCCCCAATCTGTACTCGCCGAATCGCCACATAGTCCTTATCAAACTGCTTCAGCGTGTTAATCAACACATCCAAGGCAATGGCATCGGTCGTGCCCAAATCAAACCAGCACCGGGCGATGGTGCCTTGAAACTGAACCTCGGACATGTTGTGCATCACCGACATGAGGGTGTCGTCTGCGGCGTCTTGGTTGTAGTCCAAATAGCTAATATCTAGCCCCGTTTCCTGGACTTGAACGTTTTCAGCATTGAAGCCCCCCAGCTTGCCGAGGAAAAACCAAGAGTTAAAAATTTCTTCAATATATTGCTGTTCCATCTGGGAGGGCACGGTGTCAAACTCCAGCCAAATCCACAGGTTAAAGAAGTCGCATTCGCTGAACTGAATATCCATTACCGATTTCCTTGGTTATGTTGGTCGCGTGCTATGGTCAGCCATTATTATTTTCGGTCAGCCATTATTTTCGGTCAGCCATTATTTCCTGTGCTAGCGTGCCGCGACTGTCTAGCCCTGCGACTGCGATATCCAAGCCAGGGCTAGAATGAATAGCGATAGTTTAACCCCCTCTATCTTCTAATGGCAGATTGGCTTGAGCATAGCGTTTACGTAGACCTGGATGTACCGATTGAACTGGTGTGGCGGCTGTGGTCAGATCTGGAGGAGATGCCAAAGTGGATGAAGTGGATTGACTCGGTCAGAATTCTTGAAGATAAACCAGAACTGTCACGGTGGAAGCTGGCGTCGGGGGTCTGGCAGTTTACCTGGCTCTCACGCACGCTGAAGGTGGTGCCCCATCAGATTTTGCAGTGGGAATCCATTGATGGGTTGCCGAACCGTGGGGCGATTCGGTTTTATGACCACAAGGAAGGGAAGAGTACGGTCAAGATGACGATTGCTTACGCTATCCCGACGGCGCTGGCCCGGATTATGGACAATGGTTTTCTGCGCGGCATCGTAGATTCGACACTACAAGCAGATTTAGAACGGTTTCGGCAGCATGCCTTGGCGATTTACGCCAACGAGCAGTTGGCCTAGAGGTAGACGATCCATTCTGAAACTGTGATGCAGGATGCCGTCCATGAATTTAATGCTGAGCGGGCGTTGGGGGCGTTGCGATCGCACGCCTTTGAAGACCTCTTTTTAAAGGTTCTCAATTGGGAACGGTGCGAGCCCCGGCGAACGGTGACGGTGCGTGTGTTTAAGCAGGCCTATCGCTGTCGCTGTATCGGTCAACGGGGCACGACCACCGTCTGGCAAATCAAGGTCAACCGCACGGTGCAGCTCAGCCTCAAGATTCGCAAACGGATCTTTGCCAGGCTGCATAAAAGTGACCCGTACCCGCTGCTGATTTTTTGCGATCGCAACCGCCACCGTAGTCTATGGCATTGGCTACAGCCCCTGGGTGAGCAGCTCGCTCCCCTGGAGGACGACAATACCAGTCCCCAGAGTCTGGTATACATTCCTCAGCAGCCCGACTGCCAGTGGGTCCCGAGGCTACAGCGACTGTGGTGGCAGCAACAGGGGCCCATCACGCTATTGCCAGACTGGGATGGAGAAATTGAGACGCTATCGGCGGCATTTCAGCACCACATTACCCAGCTGAGTGACGCCATCCAGGGGATCGACCAGGGGCGAGATTGTACGGCCTATGCCACCCTGCTGTTGACCCGCCTGATGGCCGTTTTCCTGCTGCAAAAACAGGGATTGTTAAACTACGGCGATCCCTGGTATCTGCATAACAAACTGGGCCAGTGCCAGCAGCTTGGTCAGAACCAGTATTTCTCTACGGTGCTGCAGCGATTGTTTCGACAGGGGCTGTCCCTCCCTCAGCCCGAGCGATCAGTCGAGGTACAGCAATGCCTAGGGGAAGTCCCTTTCATTGGGAGCCTATTCGATCAACATCCCCTAGAACAGCGCTACCCTCAGGTTCAACTGCCCGACGCCCCCTTTGAAGCAGTACTGGTGTGGTTTGGGGAACCCGTCTGGGAGCGTGTGTGGAATCCGTGGGGGTCGGCAACGGTGAGCGCGCTCCTTGCTCGGCAGCTGGCGTCGCCGCAGGTGCCCACCCCCCCGGGAGTTGTCGCAGAATGCGCGACGGCAGTGGATCGCTATGTGATGCGGCAGTTGGGGTTGCGATCGCAGGAGGGCATCACCCTCAATGACCTAATTTTCGAAGGGGATACCGGCATTTGCCGACGCTTGATTCAGGACATTTTGCCCCAGGTGACGGTGCTAGATCCCGCCTGCGGGACAGGCCCCTTCTTGGTGGCCGCCCTGCAGCGGCTGATGGATATCTATTGCAGTGTGGTGGGGCATCTGGAGCGGATGCAGGATGCTCAGCTGCAGATCTGGCTGACCGGGCTAGAGGCCGACTACCCTTCTAAGCTTCAGGGGATTGGACGGCGACTCCTGCGCAGTGCCTTGTACGGGGTGGATCGGTTACCCATGGCGGTCGAAACCACCCGGCTCCAGTTGTTACTGACCGTGGCTGCCACCGCCCAGTCCCCGGACGAAATTACCGCGTTGCCGGGGCTGGATTTTAATATTTTGACGGGCAATAGCCTAGTGGGCCTGATCCGGGTGGATGAGGCCAGCTTTGATCAGGGACGGGGCAAGCAGGCGGACGTGCTGCAGGGCAACCTGCTGCAGCCGCTGGTGGCGGACAGCTATCGCACGGTTCTAGCCGAGAAGAATGTCAGCCTAGAGCATTACCGCGCCCAGACGTCTTTACTGCAAGAAAATGCTGAAGTCCCCGCCTATGCCCAGCAAGAATTTTTGCGCCAGCGGATTCGGAAGCTGGACCGCCAAGCCCAAAATAAGCTAAACCAACTCCTGCTCCAGGAATTCAGTCAGAAATTGGGCATTCAGTACAAAGAGACTCAGCTCACCGACCGCCCCCAACGTCGTTTAGTGACCCTAGAGGACTTAGACATTCTGATGCCGTTTCACTGGGGCTATGCCTTTAATACTGTTTTAGAACGGGGGGGCTTTAGCGTGATCCTATCGGCTCCCCCATGGGGACGCTATCGACCTACTGTGGAAGAGTTTTTTCAGCAGTTTAGTGACCTGGCTCAGGCCTACTCGGTGGAGCAGGTCAAGACCACCAAGCAAGCGCTGATTGAGGCTGACCCAGATCTGGCGGAGGCGTGGTTGTTTTATCAGAGCCAATTTGCCTTTGTGGCTGAGTACTTTCATCGCAGCGAACAATATCGCCATCAGCGAGAGGTGGGGGTGCGGGCTCAACCTCGTCTAGATTGGTTATTTACCGAACGCTGCTGGCACCTGCTGGCCCCCCAGGGACGGTTTGTACTGGCGATCCCCAGCACAATTGATACCGAGCCTAAGGCTGAAACCCTGAAAAATTGGCTGATAAAGGCAGGACGGCTGAAATTTCAGCCATTTTCCCCTACACAAAAGTCGGTAACGCCGTTTAATCTTATCTGGGTGCAAAAAACAGGGAAAAAGCCAACCCCTCAACCCGTCAGCTAACTTGGGCTGTTACAGCCGATCGAGCCGTTCAGACCCGGCTGCTACGCTGTAGCCGTTCAACCTTCTTAACGCAATGTTAAACCTGACCTATGCCTTTCTTAGCGCAGGTGGCCTAGCCCATCGATTAGATTGGAGCAGCGGTTGGTGGGTGGGTTCGAGCCTGAGGCTGTGTTGCAGGAATGCGTTGTAGTGGCGGCCGATCCACCGCTACTCGCCAGATAGTCGTGGGTCTCAACCCTAAGTTTTAGTCTTGATGCTGCACTCGGCGCATTGCATTTGTCCAGTCGTGCACGGCTGGCGATGTTTTGGGTCTAGCAGTGCTGGGTTTGGCAGACCTGACGTGAAAACCCGAACGGACGCACAGGTGGGGATGTGAGCGGGTACAAACAACAATTTTCGGAACAGCCCGTTGATCGATCCGCGCGGGCAAAAACGCCGTTATGGCAGCCGTCTCTGGTGGCGAACCAGGGCCGTATTGTGCTGTCGATGTTGTTGGGTGCAGCGGCGATGCAGGCGCTGGTCATCTGGAGCGAAGGTTTACAGGGGCGATCCCAGGGATCTGAGTTCACGGTGTTGTCGACGACGATTGATCCTTTGATGCTGCCAGCGGTCAATGCGCCAACGGTCAATGCGAGTGAACGATGGCCCGATGTCGTGGGGGACCCTGGCGGTACTGTCCGTGACGAGGGGGCCGCAGGCGCATTAACCGGCATGGCTGAGACGACCGCGCTGTGTCCGTCTCCTTTATTAAAGGCAAGTGGTCTAGGCGGTTATTGGCAGGTGGGGCAAACCTGGACTCAAAATGTCCAGCGCTATGCTCAGCAAACCGTTGGCAGCTTTGGCCCCGTTCTAGCGGCTGCGGCTCAGCCGGCTCAATGGCCCGAAATTCATACGCGCGCGCGCCGTGCCCGAGTCCCCATTTTGATGTATCACGACATTCTGCCTGAGATGCAGGTGTTCTTTGATGTAACGCCGGAACAGCTGGAAGCGGACTTTGAACTGCTCAAGGAAGAAGGGCTGACGCCGATCAGTCTAGATCAGTTGGTCCGTCACCTTCGCATGGGCACCCCCCTGCCGCCTAAGCCGGTGCTATTGACCTTTGACGATGGCTATGTGGGCCATTATGAGCATGTTTACCGGCTGATGCGCCGCTACAACTATCCGGCGACCTTCTCTATTTTCACCGCCAAGCCCGACGGTGATATTGTAGGGCGCTCGACCGTGACCTGGGAGCAGTTGCAAGTCATGGCTGCGGACCCGCTCGTTACCATTGTGTCCCACGGTGTTAATCACCCGCCGGATCTGCGCGAGTTGTCGGACGAGGATTTGCGTCAGGAGTTGGTGCAGTCTAAGCAACGTCTAGAAGAACAGTTGGGTATCCCCATTCGCTACTTTACCTATCCCGAGGGCAATCACGATGAGCGGGTGATGGCGGCGGCGGCGGATGCTGGGTACCTAGCGGCGTTGGCGATGGATGACATTGACGAACGGATGGCGGGCGATTCTGACACGTTGTTGAATCTCTCCCGATTTGGCCAGTCGCAGCTTGAAAATGTGATTGATTTTGCCTGGGGCGGCCCGCCTTTGGCCAGTTGGGACGCAACGGTTGACTTTGCCAGCCCGATTGAGCGTCAGAAAATTCGAGATGATGTGTCGGTGACCTTTATCAGTGGCGGTCAGCCGGTCACGATTCACGCTGACAGCCGCTATCAGGTGCAAGAGATCATTGCGGATACTGATGCGATCGCAGCGGTTGATGGCGCCTTCTTTTCGTTGGAGTACCTGGACTCCAATACGATGATTGGCCCGGTCTTAAGCCAGTCGACCGGTGAGTTTGTGCCCGGCAACGCCAGCGAGAACCGCCTACTGCTGGGGCGTCCCCTGGTTCTCATTAGCGAAACCGATGTGAAATTTGTGCCCTTTGACCCCGATACCCACAACACCCTTGAAGGGGTTCAGGCGGTGATGCCGGACGTCACAGATGCTTTTGTGGGTGCGGCCTTTTTAGTGCGGGACAACACGCCCCAACCGGATGAATCCTTTGGTGATCTGTTTGACTTTAATGCGGCCCGGCACCGAGCCTTTTGGGGCATCAACGAAGCCGGACAGCCCGTTGTCGGGGTAACCCACGGGCCGATTGGTTCGGTAGATTTGGGAGAATTGCTGGCTCGCAATGGCCTGACCGATGCCGTCATGCTGGATTCCGGTGCCAGTACCGCCCTGGCCTACGAGGGGGAGTCATTGGTGGGCTATATTCCCCGGCCAGTTCCCCATGTCGTCGCGCTGGTGCCGGGCGGTGCTGGACTGCGCGAGAACGGCGAGATGAAGGGCGGCGCGGTGAACTGTACTGTGTTAGCCGAGGTTCGGCCATGAAGGGGGTGCGTCGGTTTCATCCGGTCTATGGACTGTTGTTGAGCTGGGCCTGCCTGACAGTGCTGCTGGTACACCTGGCGTTGAGCCAAACCTGTTTGCCCAGCCCGCTACGTCCGTTGATGGGTATGTTTCGCATCCAAGCGGCTGATGTTGCGCAGGTGTCGGGCGTTGTTGTTGATGCGTCGATTCGGGGCGCGAGCTTGGTGCATGCCTTGCGGTCGGCTGGGTCGTTAGGTCGGGTTGCGATCGCAAATCAGTCTCCTACGGCAGCAGATGAGACGGCCCTAGAGACGGTTTCCCAGAGGAATGAGCCCTCTGAACGAGCCCAGTTTCTGGGCCACTATGCCTATGCCGAGATTCATCCGGTGCAGCTGATGACCGTCGGCAGCTACACCACGACTAATGGTGTCCAACGCTTTGAGCAACTGGAGAAGGCCACTGGCAAAGCCCTGATGACCATGCTAGATGCTGCCCGTCAAGACGGGGTTTGGATTGTGCCGATCTCCGGCTTCCGCGATCAAGAAGAGCAGGGCCGCCTGTTTGACTTTACCCGCGAGCGCTCCGGCTCCCTGCGTCGTGCCGCCCGGTCCGTGGCCCCGCCGGGCTACAGCGAACATCATTCGGGTTATGCGGTGGATTTGGGCGACGGCCTCGCCCGTGCCAAGGACGTGAGCCGCTACTTTGAAGACACCGACGCCTTTCAGTGGCTGACTCAGCGGGCTAGCGAATTTGGGTTTGAGCTGTCGTTTCCAGAGGGTAACGACCAGGGGGTGATCTATGAGCCCTGGCATTGGCGCTACGTCGGCTCTCTCGGTGCCGCGACAACCTTTGGCAAAGCGGAACCTCAGCCGTAAGCGCGGACCTGAAAAATCCTCGATTCGCCGGTAAACTCAGGTGAAGCGACACAGGATGCCCAATTTGGGCGCTCAATGCGATTGTGCAAGAAGGTAGAAAGATGATTCAACCGCCGAACGGCTGGAGTGAGAATATGTCTGAGGCTGTCACGGCTGTCGAGACGCTCACCCTACGCTATAAAACAACGCTAGGCTGGTCGATTGTGGCTCTGGGGTTGATTAATCTGGGGCTTGGGATCTGGTTGTTGTTGTTAGGGCAGTTGGTCTCCGCAGGCGTTCTTGGCATTCTGTTTTTGGTTGTGGGCTACCTGTACCTGAAGCGCCCGTATTTCGACGTTAAAGCAGACCGCATCACAATTTATAACCTGTTGGGTAATGTCGTGAAGCGATATCCGCTAACGCCCCACGAACGCCTCAAGGTAGAGAACAATAAATTACTGATCGAGCAGTCGGGGATGGCGCGTAAGGTTGCCGTCAGCCGATTTCTGATCAAAAACGAAGACTGGGCCGCGTTGTTACAGCAGATCGATCGTTAAGGGTATCGCTTGGGTCACTTCGCTTGAGCCTCCCAAAATTGAGCCTTCAAGTTTAGGCCTTCAAGTTTGCGCCTTCTGAGCGCGCGATTCCCTCTGTAGGGCAGCCATCTTGCCTGCCCTACAGAGGGATAAGTCGTGGTGCTATAGTCGTCGCCACAAAGGCCCTTTGTGGGGTTTGCGCGCGACGGCGGCCACTTGGCGACCATACTCAGCACTTGAGCGCCAGGCATGTCTTAAGCAAAGTGGCGGTAACTATAGAAGACGCTAGACCGAAACTGTATGAACGCTAGCCGCATTCATGGCTTCAGCCAGACGACGGACGGCAGCGACCATGGCCACTTCGTCGTTGAGCTTGTTCACGGCAGAACCCACACCAACGCCCGAGGCACCGGCTGCGATCGCAAGTCCTACAGTCACATCCGATAGCCCCGATGCACACAGCACCGGCACCGAAACTGCTCGCGAAATCTCGTGGGCAGCGGCCAGGGTGGGGGCAGCTTTTTCAATCAGGCCTAGGGTGCCGCTATGGGCTGGCTGGCTGCTCGTCCCCCCTTCCGTTTGGATCACATCTGCACCCGCGGTAACGAGGTCTTGGGCCAGTTGCACCTGGGCATCTAACGAGAGAATATGGGGCACCGTCACCGACAGCATTATGTTAGGGAATTCGGCTCGGGTCTGGCGAGTCAAGGCCAATACTTCGTCTGCCTCAAAGCGAATGCCTTGGGCATAGAAGGCGTCAAAGTTGCCGATTTCGATAAGGTCTGCACCAGCGGCTACCGGACCGTGGAATTTCTCCACGGCCACAGCGGACACACAAATGGGCAAATCCACGGTCTGCCGGACGGCTCGCACAAGGTCGGCATCGGCAGCCATATCGAGGAATGTGGCCCCGCCCAACTGGGCTGCGCGGGCAACGGCAAGGGTACGGTCTGGATCAAAATTGGTCAGTCCGCTGATAATTTTTAGCGCCCGTCCCTGGGCGAGTGCGGGCTGAAGGGTGGGTAACATCATAGGTTCGCCTAAAGCTACGCGCCCCATTGTGTCAGAGCCCTGGCAGCCCATCTATTAAGCTTTGTTTTTCAGCAGGTGTATAGCAACCGCCACAAACGTTTGTGCGCGGTTGCGGGCCACTTGGC
>JBCBOC010000195.1:0-6705 GCA_039821475.1 Cyanobacteria bacterium J06632_22
CATCCATGAAGAAAAAATAAAGCACTCGGGTTGTCGGAAAATCTCGCGAAGTATGGGAGGGCTGGGCGATGTCTATTTTAGCGGCACACGTTGCCTGTCTCTGGTGGTTTGCCGTGACCTTAGAGTCCCACCAGACAGGGGGATTCGACGTCAGTTAGAACCACTAAGGCGTCTGCTGACACCTTGCGAGGATTGACCGCATCAATGAACATTGCCCAGCCCTCCCATACTTCGCGAGGTTTTCCGACAACCCGAGTGCTTTATTTTTTCTTCATGGATGCGACACAGTAGTGGTGCTGATAACCTTGCGATCGCAAAGCACACAAACAGCCGTCATCCCCAGAAGCCTCACTGAAGTTCCTTCAAAAGCAGGCCCATTGCCGCAGGCCAATATCTGAACCCGCCCTGCCAACCCTTAAAAAGTCCCCGTACAAGGACTGAGGAACGTGGTAACGGTTCACACTCGCTCAGTAACATCAGGACCAGATCAGTAAAGATTTCGTAAAACGACCTTGGTCCGTCGATAAAGTTGCCATAAACCAACCTTTACCTGAGACGACTAGCGTTACCTCCAGAAGGTTGCTAAGCAGCCTTAAGAATCAGGTGTATTAGTGTTGTTGACCTCCGTCATTTCCACGACAGCTTTTTTAGCGTCTTTTCCCATCGCAACCGTCACAGATTTATACGTGCGGTTACAGGTCATTTGGCTCCAATACGGGAAGCTTACGTGCCAAAACTGTCCTGAGCCAAATGGCCATCGCCATCGCATCCAACAATGTGCTCTCACAATCTGTAACGGCCCTTATCTCTTAGCAGATAGAACATTTACAGAAAAAACGACCTTTGGCGGCCTTAACGGACAGGATCTTGTGATCCAGTCGACACATTCGCTTCACTCACATTTGCCACATCAAAACAGTCACTTGCGACATCACTTGCTATAGGGGTTCATTGTTCGTCATGCCAAATTCAGAGCGCGCAGACGTCGATCTGCGGGGTATTGCTGCGGCTCAGCAACGGCGTACGCTGAGTCAGATAGAGCTACTTGGAGAGGCTCAGATCCCAACTGGAACAGTTTTTACGCAACTCTCCTCCCAGGGCTTTACCCAGAATCAAACTGAGATCGGTGGGCTATCAGGGTTGGCCTACGACAGCAATCGCAACCTCTACTATGCCCTGTCAGACGACCGCAGCAGCGAGGCCCGTTTCTATACCGTTGATGGCTTGGCCGGAGGGCTGTCCTTAAAACAATTGAGCCTGAGTCAGCAGAATGGCAACACAACTTTGAGTACCTCTACCGCGGCACTCAAAGTTGCAGGGCGTCACCAGCCTGATCGATGCAGATTTTGTAGAGGTGATTTTGCAACGTTTGACGCTGCTGAGCGATCGCACTTTTGGCTTGGGTGCGATCGCACTCTGCTGTCTGTTTAGACAGCCGTCCCAAGCCTGAGTCTGAACTTACAGATAACGAATCAACTGAAAAGAGGACCTGAAATACATGGCAGACTTTCTAGAGAAGATTGGCAGTTTCACGAGCGACTCTGGTGCTGAAATTACCGCCTACAATCCTGATGCGCAGGCCCTGTTTATTGCGGACGGCAGTACCGTAGGCCAAGTCATTGATATTGACGATCCAACCACGCTTGTGTTGGAAAATATTTTTGACGCGGCTGCTTTTATTCCAGGAATTGCTGGTGTAAACAGCGTTGCATTTGGTATGCCAGAGATTGATGGCGTCAGCACTGGGTTAATTGCGATCGCAATTGAATCTGAAACCTCAACCGATCCGGGCCTCGTTGCCATCATCGATAACGATATCTTTGCGGCTAATCCTGCTGACCCCAATGCCTTTCGGATTGTTCAGGTGGGTGCTCTGCCCGACATGGTTACCTTCACCCCAGACGGCACCAAAGTACTGGCCGCAAACGAAGGTGCGCCGGACGATGGGGTTGACCCCAATGGTTCCATCAGCATTATTGACGTTTCGGGGGGCATTGCCAATCTTTCCCAAGCCAGCGTCTCCACCGCTAGCTTTGAGTCCTTCAACGGTCGCGAGAACGACCTGCGTGCCGATGGGGTTCGCATCTTCCCCGGCAACACCGTTGCCCAAGATGTTGAACCAGAATACATCGCGGTTTCTCCTGATGGCGAAAAGGCATTTGTCACCCTACAAGAAAACAACGCCGTTGCCATCGTTGATATCGAGACAGCTACCGTCGAAGGGATTGCACCACTGGGGATCAAAGACTTTAGTCAAGGGCTACCGAACCTAACCAATTTCGACATCGTCGACCGCGGCCCCATTACCAACGGGGGCGATCCGCTGACCACGGCCACCGGAGAAACGATTGAATTAGGTGGCTTCTCTGGCCTTTGGTTCGACGGTGTCGCTGATAACGGCAACCTCAAGTTTCTGGCCGTGCCTGACCGTGGCCCCAACGGTGATCCGTTGGATCTTGACGGCGATGGCAGTACTGAGTCTCGCGCCTTTCTCCTGCCTGACTACCAGGCTCGTGTCGTCTCTCTCGAACTTAACGAAGCCACTGGCGAAGTCGCCATCACTGACGAGCTGCTGTTGACCCAGGCTGACGGCACACCTATCACAGGTCTGCCCAACATTCCCAACGACGACCGCCGGGCAGTAGATGCCCTGAATAACCCAGTCGATCTAGCCGAACTCACTCAGCTTGACGCGGCTGAGTTTGGTTCAGACTACGACCCCTTCGGCGCAGACCTAGAGGGCATTGTTCGCGCCCCCGATGGCACGTTTTGGATGGTGGACGAGTACCGTCCGGCCATTTACCATTTCAACCCCGACGGCAACCTTATTACCCGACTGGTACCCCAGGGCACCGTGGACCAGGCCAATGCGGCTAACCCCGGCGCCAACTTTGCCACTGGCACCTTTGGTACTGAAACGCTACCCGAAGAATACCTCAACCGCCGCCGTAACCGAGGCTTTGAGGGTATGGCCCTGGACACTGATGAAGGTATTCTCTACGCCTTTATCCAGACGCCGCTGAGCAACCCCGACCGCGCCTCCGGTGATGCCTCTAGCGTGATTCGCATGTTAGGCATCGACCCGGCAACCGGTGACCCCGTGTCTGAATATGTGTATCTCCTCCAAAAGCCCGATGTGGGCGGCAACGTCGATAAAATTGGCGATGCCGTCTACGCAGGTGATGGCAAGTTCTTTGTGATGGAGCGAGATTCCTCACTGGATGCTACTGCCCAGAAGTTTGTTTTTGAGGTGAACCTCAAGGGGGCAACAGATGTCCTTGATATGGACTTTGGCGGTGAAACCCTTGAGCAACAAACCCCCGATGCGTTAGCTGCCGCTGGTGTGCAGCCCGTCAACAAAACCAAGGTCACCAATTTACCCTCCATTGGCTATTTGCCCTCCGATAAGCCTGAAGGACTGGCTGTGCTGCCTGACGGTCGCCTGGTCGTTCTCAATGACAACGACTTTGGCTTAGAAGCAGGCGCAGAGGCCGTTCAGCTAGGTGTCATTGACTTCGAGGGCAGCAACGGTCTAGATGCCAGCGATGAAGATGGTGCCATTAACATCCAAAACCAGCCTGTATTTGGCATGTTTATGCCTGACTCGATTGCATCTTTCGAGGCTAACGGTCAGACCTATTACATCACTGCTAATGAAGGGGATGCCCGAGATGAGGACGCTCGCATCAGTGACTTGACGCTGGACCCCGAGGCGTTTCCCAATGCTGCCGAGCTTCAGCAGGAAGAAAACCTAGGTCGCCTGGAAGCCTCCAGCATCGACGGCGACCTGGATGGCGACGGTGATATTGACCAGCTCTATGTCTACGGGGGGCGCTCTTTCTCCATTTGGGATGAGAATGGCAACCTGGTATTCGACAGCGGCGACCAAATTGCCCAAATTACGGCAGAGCTGACGCCCGAACTCTTTAACGCCAACGACGGTTCCCCAGACGAGTTCGACAACCGCTCTGACAACAAAGGCGCTGAACCGGAGGCTGTCACTGTTGGCGAAATTGGCGGCCGTCCCTTTGCCTTCGTGGGTCTAGAGCGAGCGGGCGGCGGCGTGCTGATATACGACCTCAGCACGCCCACCAATCCTGAGTTTGTGCAGTATGCCCGCAGCGACGAAGATATTGCTCCTGAGGGGCTGGTGTTTATTCCTGCCGAAGACAGCCCCAACGGTCAGCCATTACTGGCCATTGCCAACGAAGAATCTGCCACGGTGGCGGTTTACCAAACCAACGTGCCAACCGCCACTATTTCTGAGATTCAAGGCGAAGGGCACATTTCTCCCCTAAACGGTGAGCTGGTACAAACCGAAGGCATTGTCACAGCAGTGGACTTCCGGGGTTTTTATGTTCAGGGCGCTGACGATGGCAACGATGCCACCTCCGAAGGCTTATTCGTCTTCACGGGCTTTAGCGCACCACCTGGAGTTGAAGTGGGAGATGAGGTACGACTGTTTGGCGAAGTCAGTGAGTTTATTCCCGGTGGCGCAGATACTGGCAATCTCTCCATCACTCAGATGAGTGAGCCCGATGTGGTAATCCTCTCTTCGGGTAACGATCTGCCTGCAGCCACCATTATTGGCGAGAGCGGTCGCCTGGCGCCCAGCGAGACGGTCATTAGCGAGGACGAACTGCCTGTCAACCTACAGGAAACCGCCGGCAACTTTGATCCCGACGAAGACGCCATCGACTTCTACGAAAGCCTAGAAGGGATGCGCGTCACCGTGGAAGATGCCATGGCCGTCTCCCCCACCCGCGTTTTCAGTGCCTTCTCCGCAGAAGCCTTTACCCTGCCCAACCAAGGTGCCGGTGTCACCCCAGAAGATGGCCTAACCGCACGGGGTAGCATTAACCTCAACTCTGGCCCAGACAATACCGGTGACCAAAACCCTGAGCGGGTACAGATTCAGCTCAACCCCAACACCATGCCTGAGGGTTTTGATATCCCGGCATTGAATGTGGGAGACAAACTGGGGGATGTCACTGGCGTTGTAGGTTACAGCTTTGGCAACTTCGAGGTAAATGTCACCGAGGCCTTTGACATTACTCCCAGCGGCCTAGAGCAGGAAGTCACGACCCTCACTGCTGGGGATGACGAGCTGACGGTAGCCAGCTACAACGTGCTCAACCTCACCAGCGCCAGCGCGGTGGAAAATGGCACCACAGACCCCGATGCCAGCCAGCGGGAATTGCTTGCTGCGCAGATTGTCAACAATCTGGGCTCACCCGACATTGTTGCGCTGCAGGAAATTCAGGACAACGATGGGGCAACGGGAACTGACAGCACAGTGACCGATGCCAGTGAGACGTTGCAGGATTTGGTCGATGCGATCGCAACTGCAGGCGGTCCCAACTACGCCTTCTTCGACATTGCGCCTGAGGACGATACCCAGGGCGGTATTCCTGGCGGCAACATCCGTAATGCCTTCCTTTACAATCCCGATCGCGTCTCGCTAGAATCCTCTGCCCGCATTGAGGATCCTGCGTTTACAGACACTCGACTACCGCTGGTGGGCAACTTCATCTTCAACGGCAACCGGGTTACCGTGGTCAATAATCACATGACCTCACGCTTTGGTTCTTCGCCTATCTACGGCGGACCGCAGCCCTTTGTCCAAGCAGGTGAGGCCGAGCGCGAAGCCCAGGCCCAGGCCCTGAATGATTTTGTCGATAACATTGTCGACGCAAATCCTGACGCCAAGGTGATTGTCACTGGCGACCTTAACACCTTTGATTTCACCAACGACCTAGCTGAGATTCTGCCAGGCACAGGCGACGAGCAAGTCCTCAGTAATCTAGTGGACCAGGCCATTGCTGATGACGATGCTTACACCTTCATCTTCGACGGCAACAGCCAAGTGCTCGACCACATGTTTGTCACCGACGCCCTAGCCGATGGCGAGTTTGACATTGTTCATGTCAACAACGACTTTGCCCGGGACGATGGTCGCAACCTGTTCCAAGACACATTAGTTGCTAGCGACCACGAACCGGTCGTCGGTCGGTTTACGCTGGACGAGGCTACCGTCGAACCATCCACCTTTACGCTGCAGCTACTCCACACCGCAGACCAAGAAGCGGGTATCCCGGCCCTGGAAGATGCGCCCAACTTCTCTGCGGTGCTCAATGCTCTGCGGGATGACTTTGACAACACCGTCACCCTATCTTCTGGGGATGCTATTTTACCGGGTCTCTTCTTTAGCGCCAGTGACGAGGTATTTGGCGGTCAAGGTCGTGCAGACATCCTGATTCAGAATGAACTAGGCTTTGAAGCGATTGCCCTAGGCAACCACGAGTTTGACCTAGGGACGGACCTTCTCGCAGACCTGATTGCCGGGGCAGCGGATGATCCAACGACGCCCGATGTGGATGAGTCCTTTGTCGGTGCCCAGTTCCCTTACCTTAGTGCCAACCTAGACTTCAGCACAGATGAGAATCTGGCTGACCTGGTGGTTCTAGATGATAGAGCCCCTGAGCCCAACAGCTTGGCTGCAACCACGGTACTGACGGTTGGTGGCGAGAAGATTGGCGTGGTTGGTGCCACCACACCGACGCTACCGGTGATTGCCAGTCCAGATGGCGTCACAGTTTTACCTGAGGATTTCGACGGTAATCCCACGGCTGAGCAGCTCGATGCCCTAGCCGCAGAAATCCAGCAAGACGTAGATGAAATGCTGGCGCTCAACCCTGGGCTAAA
>JBCBOC010000679.1:0-2759 GCA_039821475.1 Cyanobacteria bacterium J06632_22
AATGTCTAAGCTGTAATCCTGCTCGGCCTGCTTTACGAATGTGCCGTTCAGGGCTACGCTACCGGGATTTTTCAGCGGGCCTGATGTAACCGTCCCTAGCTCTTGACCGTAACGCTCTGGATGTTCTAAGCACCTGAGTTGCCAAGTCAGCCAGTCAGGTCGGTTAGGTGCCAGATCGTAGTGAGGAATAATAGCCGCGGGGGCGTGGGGATCCTGCAGCAGGGCGAGCTGGAGCTGACGCACAGGTAATTCCCTGGGGCTACAGCTCGCTTGAACCGATAGCGCTGCTGCCATGCCCGCCGCCTGACCTATATTCAGGACGACGGGCTGGAGTCGGGTGGCACCATTAGCAATGTGAGACACCGATATATTTTTGTCGCAGGCCAGCAGACCGTCAGTATCTTTGGGCACCAGAGCCCCATAGGGAATGGCAAAGGGGGTGCCGGTCCAGCGCCCGCCCCAGCGGATAGACTTGGGCGCTAAGGGCATTTGGAAGCCAGGATAGTGATGATCGTTGGCATAGTTGCCCACTGCGATCGCACTGACCTGTCCTTGGTCATTCACCGGCAGCGGGGCCTTTTCTCCTATGGCACCGCCCGCAGGCAAAATATCGGTCTCTGTGACCGTTGCCACCCCGACTAAACGGCGGCTCTCTCGGTAGTAGGGATAGAGGGCAAAAGCGCCGCCACCAAGCCAGTCTGCTGAAGTGGGAAAGGTGTCGGCTGCCAAACCGTAACGCTGCCCGAGTTGCTGTTGGATGGTGCTGGCAAATTGCTGACTATGGTCTCGGGCTTCCGTCTGAAATGCCTTTCTGGCAGCGTCTGAGCCCAGCAAACGATCCAGTCCAGCGCCATAGTCATTCCCGCACTGCGGCCAGTTGAGCATAAACCGATGGCCGGGGAGGCGACCGTAGTTTAGGAAGGTCTCCGGCCCATAGCCTTGCCAAGCGCCCTTAAAATCGGCAGTGCCAGACGAGATAATGTCAGGCGCCTGCTGCGTCGAACCCTTGGCCTGATAATCCTGCAAAACAGCGACAAATGTTGGAGACTGTACCGGATAGTGCTGCAGAATCGGCGCTAGCGGATCGTCTGGGTCAGATAGCGACTCAGGGGCACTGGGCTCCTGCCAATGACTGCGCGGTTCCCAGCCCCAGCGGTGGGGTATCGCGGCCAAGGCCAGCACGTCGCCCAGTTCCGTCCCGTCTAGGGTAACTTTGGCTTTGACGGTAAACCCATCAAAGGCAACCCCTGTGATCTGCTGCCCCTGCCTAAGCACCGCCCTGGGCAAATAGCCCCAGCGCCACTCTAGGTTAGGCAGCGCCGCCGCCCAATCTGCAAAAATGGCTGCCCCGGTCGCGGGTTCGTAGGTAAAAAAACTAACCCAGGCATGGTGCAGTCCACCCTGCTGTCGCTGCTCCAATTCTTTTAAGAAAGCGCCCCAAAGTCCAGTTTGAAAAGCTGCAAGTTCGTTGCCATCTGGGGCAGACACGCCTGCCGCCGTGAGCATGCCGCCCAGCCAGGGAAACTCGCTCACTAAAACTGTGCGAACGCCACAGCGAGCCGCCTGGATAGCCGCTGCTGTACCACCGGTGCCGCCCCCGACCACCAGCACATCTGCATTTAAAACTTCTGTCACAACTGTTATCTAGACCAACAGCATCTAAATATAAGGGGTGACGTCTTCATTACAGTCATCGGCCAAATAGGACAGTGCCCGAAATCGTAATCCGACGAGCTGTTCGTAGAGTGGGTTTAGCTTACACATGGGGGGAATGTGGACCAGCTTTTTACCGAATAGGGTGACGTCTCGCTCAAAGGGACACTGGGGCGGGATCAGGCGGCAAACGAACCGGGCCAATCGCGGATCTTCGACAGCCATTTGATCTAACCAGTCACGGGCAGGCTTGAGCGGGTCGATGCCCTCTTTTTTGTCGCTGGCAGGAGGCGTCAGCGGACTGGCGACACCCACTGGTTCCGCGGCGGCGCTTTCCGTTAGCGTGGTCCCCGGTGCCACTTCCTCTCGAATCTGGCGGAGGTTGTACAGCGTAGACTGTAGCGCCTGCAAAATTTCGGTATCTAGATCGAGCGCTTGGCAGAAGGCGATCAAGATGCGGTCTTCGGCTGCGGAGTACACGCCATCTGCGATCGCAACGACAACGGCCATGCGCAAAAAGTTTTCGGCTGCGATCGGATCTGGCTGCAGAATCTTCGCTAGCGCTTCAGGTTCAATGGGTTCGAAGGTTTCAAAGGCAATGCCCGGAGCAAACTCGCCGTCGGCCATGGTGTGGATCAGGGCCTTTTCCTGTTCGTCAAACTGGCCATCGGCCCAGGCTACCGTCAGCAACCCCCGTAACCACGCCTTGATCTGAGCTTCGGTATACCGAGACTGAGTTGCAGAAGCCATAGTGGAGTACCCTTTGCATGAGCTGCATCCATTGTGCCCCAGAGTCGCTCAGTGTGTGAGCCATCAACCCTGCCAAATCCTGTGAGCTACGCTAAAAGTAACGGACATGCAGAAAAGTAACGGGCACTGGGTGACTGATGGACGAAACGCAAACGCGACAACTTAAGGCCTACCGAGGAACACAGCCCCTAATTGAGGTGTTTAGTGCCGCGCAGCTCCGGTTGCAGTTTAAGTCGTACCATTACGAGGCCCGCAACTTCGATGGTGGAGAGACTTACCATTTCAAGGTGCTGGAAATGCGCAGTCGGTCCCATAGGCTTCTAAAGCCTGTGTGGGCAAAAGATTGGACAGAAATT
>JBCBOC010000237.1:0-6099 GCA_039821475.1 Cyanobacteria bacterium J06632_22
ATCTCCTTAGGTGAAACCCTGTTTTTGCCTCATAAACATCGTCAGGCTGTTTTTTCCGCCTGTACGTCCTCCAGCGCTGACCAAGCAAATATCCGGTTAGTTCAACCCGACGGTCGTCAGCTAGAAGTGACTGGCGTTGATATTGACCCTCGCTATGGCAGAGTAGCAATGGTAAGAACCTTAAAAACAAGATTTCAATCGGAAGTAGGGATCTAGAAGAATGATAGATACATCGGCACAGTCGCTTGACGCTCCGAGCGCCTCCTGGTTACAGCGCCTGTTCGGTTCAAAATCGTCAGAAAGCCCTCTATTCCAGGTCGGTTGGCTAGTTGCCCGACTCTTGGCTGGGGCACTGATGATTCATAACGGGCTCGATAAGCTAGCGGATGTGCCCGGTTTTGCTGAAGGTGTGGTTAGCTATATTGGCCTGCCGTTCCCAGTTTTCTTTACCTACTGTGCGGCTTACACAGAAGTTGTTGGCGCGGTGTTGCTTATGCTGGGTTTGCTAACACGGCCCAGTGCGCTAGCGCTGCTGGTCACAATGGCTGTCGCGATGTTCTTCCACATCAAGGGTAATGGGCTCAAGCTTGCCCCGCTGGAGACTGCTACGCTGTATGCTGTTTTCTACGGCTTATTTCTGGTCAACGGCGCAGGCCGATGGTCTTTGGATGAGCTGATTGTTGCTCGGCGCGGCTAGATATATGCGTAGTCCAGTCTGTATAGGTTTTTAAGTGTTCGTTGTCAGACGTCCAACGGTGAGAGAAGGCTGACCGCTCGGCCTATTCTCACCGTTTTCTTCTTATTCTGTTTAGCTAGTTAGCTACTGTGCAATCTGCCATCCTCCATGTGTAGGATGCGGTCAGCAATGTCGAGGATGCGGTTGTCGTGGGTGACCAGCAACACTGCGCAGCCTTCTTCGCGGGCGAGGCGCTGCATGATGTTAACCACATCTCGACCGGCTTGACTGTCAAGAGAGGAGGTGGGTTCGTCAGCGAGGACAAGCCTGGGATGGCTAACCAGGGCGCGGGCGATAGCGACTCTTTGCTTTTGCCCACCCGACAGGTTTTCTGGGTAGGCGTCGAGCTTATTAGCAAGGCCCACCGCATTGAGAATTTGAGCAGCGCGATCGCGATAGTCTTGTTTGACTACTTTTGGGTGCAGTCGCAGTGACGTGCTGACATTTTCCCAGGCGGTCAGGCAATTTAGTAGGTTGTGGCTTTGAAAGATAAAGCCAATCTGACTGCGAGTGTGCCTCATCTGGAGCGATTTAGCGCCGAGCAGTTCGGCATCAAAAACTTGCAGGCTGCCGGACTGCATCGACCGCAAGGCCCCAATCAGCGAAAGTAGTGTGGTTTTGCCGCTACCGGAGGGGCCTTCTAAAATTACAATCTCCCCTGCTGCTAGCGTCAGATCGATGTCAAACAGCACCGTCTTTTGAAGTGTTCCTCGTCCAAAGCTGTAGCTGAGCTGGTGAGTGGCAACGACAGACGACATGGGAAACTCTCAGGAGTAAATTCTCGGGAAAACTCTGGGGGTAAATTCTCGGAGGCATGTTCAGAAGACTTCGGCTGGGTCGGCGGCACGGAGTTTATTCATCGCGATCGCACCTGACACCGCGCACATCACCACCGTGAGCACAAACACCTGCATCGCTACCGCTGCCTTCATCGTCAGTGGCACGCGGGTAATCTGTACCAGCAGCTGGTAGACGCCGTAGGAGGCAATATATCCAGGGAGGAACCCGAGTACGGCTAAAATCAGAGCTTCCTGCAAAATTACAGCCAGCAGCGTCCCGTCCGAATAGCCCATCGCCTTAAGCGTGGCGTATTCCGGCAAATGTTCACTCACGTCGGTGTAGAGAACCTGATATACGATAACTATGCCAACAATAAACCCCATCATCGCACCAAAGTTGAGCACCTTGCCGTTGGGTAATGAGGCTCGAAACGCTTGCTCTGCCTCGGCAAGCTCCGCTTGAGTAAGAATGCGAATAGAATCGGGTAGCTCTGCTCGTAACCGCTGGCGAGTTTGTTCTAAATCAGTCCCTGCTGCAAGTGTTAGACAGCCCACATTTACCCGCTCTAAACTCTGCTGTCCATACCACTGGGCATAGCTCCAGTCGCTCATGACCACATGGCCGTTATCGAACAGGGTGCTGCCCAAGCTAAATAGCCCAGTCACATAGACCCGCTGGTTACTCATTAGGGTGGAGACCAGACCCTGCTGCTGAAACTGTTCAGCAATGGGACCTAGCTTTTCTTGGCCCAAACGATCGTAAAGGACTGCCCCTGGGCCACTGAGACGATCTAGCTGCTGGTTAATTTCAGGTATTGCCAGCACCGGTTGGGTGGGGTTAAAAGCGAGAATTTTGACCTGATTGGGAAAAAGCTGAAAGCCACTTTCTGCATCATCGGGCCGATTCAGATCTTCTGGATTCACCCAGTTAGAGAACTCGATATAGAGCGGACTGGCCGAGGCAATGCCGTTTACGGCGTCAGCCTGGTAGAGATAAACCTTGGGGAAGCGGCCCAGGTCGATGTTGGGCGCGTAGGCCGACACCAGGAATAAATCGCCTTCCAGGTTGTCGGGTACGAGGGTGACCCCGTCGAATAACATCGCCCGCAGCCCTAACTGAGTAAAAATGAGAATATTGGAAAAGGCCACGCCGGTCATGGCTACCAGTAGCCGCACCTTACGATGGGTGAGTTGCGCCCAGCCCAGCGGTTTACGGGCCTGCCAGTAGGTTTGAAAGGACTTAAGCCGCTTGTTCATCAGGAGTTTTGATGGGATGGCATCTAAGACGGGGTGGTGTTGATAGTAACGCGCACCTGCATGTTGGTGAGGCTGTTGACTTTGGGATTGTCGGCGGGTTGAATTTTGATGCGGACCTCCACGACGCGCTGGTTTTCGTCTGTTGTGGGGTTGGTGGAGCCGTTTGACAGACTGCGGCTACCGATTTGTAGACCCACGTGGTCTACCGTGCCGCGAATGGTACCATCAAAGCCGCCGTACTCACTGGTGAGCGTGGCGGGCTGGCCCACGGAAACTTGGGTGATATCGGTTTCGTAGACCTCAGCGATCGCAACCATATCTTCGGTATTGCCTAGCTCAACAATGCCCTCCTGGGTGTTTACTCGCTCTCCAACCCGCGTGTTGATGCGAAGAATCTGCCCAGAAATTGGCACCCGCACCTGGGTATCTGCCAGGTCTGCCTGTCGTTGCTCGACGGCAATCTTGGCTCGCTCTAGTTCAGTCTCGGCTACGCGGATATCGGTGGGGCGCACCTCGGTCAGGTTATCGAGCATGCTTTGCGCTCGTTCGATTTGGCGGGCGAGGGTCTGCTCGGTACTGTCAAGCTGGGCCTGTCGCTGAGTCAGAGTAGCTTTGGCCCGGTCTAGACCTTCCTGGGCCTCATCGAGCTGGGCCTGACTGAGGGCACCCTGGTTGACCAGAGCAAGGTTGCGATTGTAAGTACGTTGGGCTTGACTGAGGGCGGCTTCGGCGCTATCAATCGCGGCCTCCCGTTCAATCATTTCGGTGCGCTGCTGAGCTTCGAGTCGGTCAATATCGGCGGCCTGGGCGGCGAGTTCGGCCTGGTTGCCTTCCCCCGCTTCGAGCTGGGCCAGCCGCGCTTCAAACAGCTCCACCGTTTTTTTGGCCTCTTCTAGATCCCGCTGGCGGCGCTCGAACCCCTGTAGCACAGCGATCACTTCGCCTGCTTCGACAAAGTCCCCTTCTTCGACCAGGATTTGGTTAACGCGGCTGTCTTCGGCATTGGGCACCGATAGCTCGATGACTTCGCCTGCGGGCGCGAGCCGTCCGAGGGCTACAACCTGATTGGTGGGTACAAGCACGGCGACCTCTTCTGGCACTGCTTCGGGCTGCGCCTGGGAAAAACCAGAGCAGCCAGAGCAGAGCAGTCCGACAAGGGCGAGAAGGAGCCATCGCGATCTCGGCATAGCTACAAGGTCACAAGGAAAGGGTCAAAGTCTGTAGATCAGCTCTATTTACCATATCCGTAAGTCTACGGACCAAGTACCCAGATTTGCAACTGTTTGCAATTCTATAGACAAAAAAACTAGGCAAAAAAAGAGCCTACACCTGTAGGCTCGCTGAGAGGAGACGTATCGCAGCAATGGACAGCCAGAACTTGATTTTTAGCCTGCCACGCGCTGACGCCGCTTGAGTCTAGTGGTCAACAGATAGCCGCTTAGACCCAGCAACCCCACGGTTGAAAGGGGCTCTGGCACCCGAGTTACCTGAGCAAACTGTCCAGGCTCGTCCAGCGGGGTGACTGGTTCACCGTTGGGTGGCAGGTAAGCCTCACCCACTCGCCCAGTGTCGATTCGCTCTTGCGTGGTTCGAGTGGGGAAAGCGACATCTTCATGGCTGGAAAAGCCGATAGGGAAGCCGAACTCGTTAGCCCAGTCGTCAACGTGTAGGTGAGGCGTGTCGCTGCGCGGTGGCTTAGACCAAAAGGTAAGTCCCTCGGCCATTGCCGGGTCATTGCCGCTTTCGCGATCATAGTTAATGGCACCAATGCTTAAGCCATCGGGCTCGTTATAGCTACCCGACTGCAAAATCTCTTCGATGTTGGTATCAAAGTTGAAGTTGACGCCGGGGTCAAGGTGGTTGTCTTCGTAGGTCTGCAGCAAGTTGCCATCTGGGCTAAAGAAAGAGACATCAAGATAGTCTAGATCGCCTGTCCTGACAATGCCGTCGGTGTAGTTCTGAGTCTCATCATAGCCGAAGCCGCCAGAGACGCTGAACCCGGCGATTTGACCAGTCCAGTCAAAGGTAAACTCGACTGCTTGGGCCTGGGCTGGAATCGAGAGAGCTAGGACTATGCTAGCGGCAAAACTGTTTTTTAAGATGGGAGGCATTATTCAGAAATCTCCAAAAGACGGGGGACTGAGAGATCAATACTCGGAGTTAAAGAGGCCAAAAGTGCTATTAGCAAGAGACTGCTACTGACGCACGCCATGATTCCTTCAGAGTCTGGTCAATCTCGACCAATATTCTGTCCGTGACGATATCATTCATACTGGACTTAATGCAAGCCTTTCTCAATAACTATTTGTATGTCATTGTTTTGCAGGAACAGACTAGTTTGCCAATAAGTGCTCGTGTACTTGCTTTTGTATTGGCTAAGTTCGCAAGCTGAAGGACACAAAAATTATTCTTAGTGAGAATTTTTGTCAGCAGCTTTGGCAATATTCCTATAAGAATTCAGTCGCAACTATTTGCTATTCCAGTAGGAGCAAATCTCACTAGGCTACGCCTGATTGAGACATAGCCATAATCGCATTCTTGTCCCTACTGCGAGGCCAAACTGCTTATCAGCTACCTACTTAGTCCATCCAGGTGCGGAGCAAGTTTGTCATCGTTTTAGAAATCAGGTCAAACTCGTTGGTTTTGCCCTGACTGTCAAAAATAGCCCGTCGGGCCGTATCCAGGTCGTAGAGCATTTCGCGCTGAGCCGGGTCACGAATCCAGCTTTGCACCCAACCGACGATCGCCCAGCGGCTGCCTTCAATAATCGGATCAACCCGATGCAGCGTAGAGGAAGGATATACGATCGCATGCCCGGACTTAAGTCGATATTTTTGCTCAAAGCTCGGACCTTCAATGATCAAATTGCCGCCTTTGTAGTCCTCAGGAGGCGTGAGAAAGATTGTAAATGATACATCTGAGCGCCATTGTCCACCCATCATGGCATTATCGATGTGTCGCCCATAGGACATCCCGACTTCATAGCGACTAAATAGCATCGAGTGAATTGATCGAGGTCGCACTGTAGCCTGAAACATCCGGTTCTTTGTAAGAACTGTTTTTACCTTTTCCTTGAGTGCTTCCGAAGCTGGGTCATTGCTCCTAAGCTGACGGTTATTCTTCACGCTACGAGCGTTCCATCCCGCTGTCTTCTTCCCGTCGATAAATTCAGCATGGGTTAGCTTGTCGATTATTTCATCAACCTCTTTCTGGGAAAAGACATTAGGAATTTCAACAACCATGACGGGTGACCTGCGGTGAGCGACGTTCAGAACACATGTAGGCGGGGGGAGCCACTTAAACAAGAGTACGCCTGTCCTCTCCCCG
>JBCBOC010000751.1:0-2298 GCA_039821475.1 Cyanobacteria bacterium J06632_22
AACTGACTCGTCACAAAATAAGACTGGCCCGGGTTGCAGTACTGCAACCCGGGCCAGTCTTATTTTGTGACGAGTCAGTTAGCCCGGGGCCGCCCATGGGAGAAAATGTGAAACGCAAAGTATAAGAATGTCGCGGGTGAGTCCCCATGAACACTGCCCTGTTGTCGGATGCCAACCGCCGTCTGGATCGCGCCCTGCAGTATGTGTCGGTTTCTGCGGATGCGACGGAACGGTTACGCCGGCCCCAGGCCAGCTTGACGGTGTCTATTCCGGTACGGATGGACGATGGGTCGCTGCGGGTGTTCGAAGGGTACCGTGTTCACTACGACAATACGCGCGGTCCCACCAAAGGGGGGATTCGCTATCATCCGAGTGTGACCCTGGACGAGGTCCAGTCGCTGGCCTTTTGGATGACGTTTAAGTGTGCGGCCTTAGGTTTGCCCTTTGGGGGGGCAAAAGGCGGCATTGCCTTGAATCCTAAGGAGCTATCGCGGTTAGAACTGGAGCGACTCAGCCGCGGCTACGTGGATGCGATCGCACATTTCATTGGCCCTGACACCGACATTCCTGCGCCGGATGTCTACACCAACGCCATGATTATGGGTTGGATGATGGACCAGTACAGCATTATTCGGGGACGTCGTTCCCCGGCGGTGATTACCGGCAAGCCCGTGAGTTTAGGCGGTAGCCTGGGCCGCAGCACGGCCACAGGAACTGGCGCATTTTACGTGCTGCAAGCAATGATGGCCAAATTTGATCGATCCCCTGCGGAAACCACCGTCGCGGTGCAGGGCTTTGGCAACGCTGGCAGCGTCATTGCCGGTCATCTGTTTGATGCGGGCTATCGGGTGGTGGCCGTCAGCGACTCCCGCGGCGGCATCTATGCGCCCCAAGGGTTAGATATTCCCAGTGTGCAGCAGCACAAGGCAGTAAACCGCAGCCTGCAAGCGGTTTATTGCCGTGATACCGTTTGCGATCTGGTCGACCACAAAACCCTCACCAATCCCGAATTGCTGGCCTTGCCGGTAGATATTCTCATTCCCGCCGCGTTAGAAAATCAAATTACCGCGGACAACGCTGTCGATATCCAAGCTCAATACATTTTCGAAGTGGCCAATGGTCCGATTACCGCAGATGCCGACTTGATTTTAGAAGACAAGGGCATTCAGGTCTTTCCCGATATTTTAGTGAACGCGGGTGGCGTGACCGTCAGCTACTTTGAGTGGGTGCAAAACCGCAGCGGTCTGTACTGGAGTGAGGCAGAGATTAATCAACGCCTCAAGACGCAAATCGTCACGGAGGCTGAGCACGTTTGGCGCATTGCCCAAGAGAAGCACATTCCCCTACGTACCGCTGCCTATGTTCATGCGCTATCTCGCCTCGGCGAGGCCCTCGATGCTCGGGGGACGCGCGACTACTACGCCGGTTAAGGATCTACGTATAAATTCGTAGGTATTTTTTCTGGGCAGCCTATTTTCTTGATGTGCGCTCAACACAATTTGGCAGTTGCTTTATCTGTTCTTCAGAAGCGGCTTTCCCCGGCCTAAGAACAATTAATAGCAGTCGAAAAATTACCGATTTGTCACGTGAAATAGCGCATAGAGATTGCGACGTTTGCCCGTGAACATGAGTAGTTATTTATACCAGAATAGAGAAAAG
Organism: Cyanobacteria bacterium J06632_22; assembly: GCA_039821475.1. Classification (GTDB taxonomy): domain Bacteria; phylum Cyanobacteriota; class Cyanobacteriia; order Phormidesmidales; family Phormidesmidaceae; genus CAWUKV01. The sequence goes on from JBCBOC010000751.1 coordinate 1,660, forward strand.
ACAGAACACGCCCGATACACACTTCGTTGAGGGCTGTTCATTGAACACACATGGGGATTTCAACAATGAAAGCGTCACTCTTTATCTCTTCAGTTGCGATCGCATCTGCCCTGGCTGCGCCAGCGTCTGCGTCAACGTTCCGCTTTGACTCTACAACCATTGGCGGCAACACTAATGTTGGCGTTCACGAGCATATCGAAACAACTTTCAACACCAAGACTGACTGGTTTAACTGGTCTTCTACCTTTAGTGCCAACCCCAACAATGGCAATCTGGCAGAGGGGGCTTGGCTGGTGGTTAGTCCTGGCCCTAACCCCAAGTCTCATGCCCAAGAGTACGTCATGTTTTACTTGGACGGCCTAGCGGAAAAGGTGTCGATGTACGTTTACAACGGCATGAACAGCAGCAGCAGCTATGAGCACAATATTTATCTGGGCTCCACTGCTCTGACCGTCGAAGAAGAAGGTGACGAGCGTACCTTTAGCTTTGGTCTGGATATGACCGAGATCAACAATAAAGATATTGCGGCAGTTAATACGGACCCCACCGTCACAACAGATTGGGTGGGTACAGCCTTCGAAGAAGAGATTGGCATCTGGTTCCACGGCGTTGAAGACCTGGACACGGACTACAACGAAG
>JBCBOC010000516.1:0-3673 GCA_039821475.1 Cyanobacteria bacterium J06632_22
AAAAGTTCACCACATTGGGCGAGTCCGCATCGGACATTCTGACCCGCTCAAAGTGGGTAATGTACGGTCCCACCTGGGTCCAAATGCCCAACTGACGAAAGATGCGCGCTGAACTGGGAGAGAAAGCATAGGCCCGCTGACGCCCCGCCGCCTGCTGGGGGGTTTGCGTCTCGATGATGGCGACGGTGAGGCCAGAATGCTGCAGCGCGCAAGCCAGGGTTAGCCCCACAATACCGCCCCCCACAATCGCTAAGTCGTAGTGAGTGGGACGAACAGCCTGGTGAGCGGTCGGCTGAGGAAGGGAGACAGGAGCCATGCAGTCGTGTGAAATTATATCGCTGCTTATATTTTTACGTTTCTGGCTGGGGGCTGCAAGGGAATGCGGTGAGGCGGATTAACTAAGCGCCTTCATCATGGCCTGCTGGGCGACGGTCTGGTACAGCCCTTTAAGGTGTTCCATCACTACTTGGGCGTCGCCTGCGGGTAAAGGGATGGTGCCGAGCACGTCTAGTACAGTTTGGTCGGCGGGAGTAATGACCACTAACGATGGGTCGATGGGTTCGTCGTACTGCCAGAAGTCGGCCACCTGTACTGCCGGGGTCGTGGGGGTGGGTTGAACTACGGGAGTGTCGGCCTCGTCTGCCACGTCTGCAGCGGTATCTTCAGGAGCCTGCTGCTGCCGTTTGTGGCGAATGGCGTCGAGGAGTTGGGTTTTACTGCGGCCTCTGAGCTGCAGCAAAACAAAGGGGTCTTCGCGAAACAGGTCGCCCAGTTGGTAGTAAACAGCGGCAATGTGTTTGCAGGGATTCTTGGGGTCGGGGCAACTACAGCGGGAGTGGACGTCCGACAGGGTAAAGGGGAACAGATTCAGGCCATTGCGGGTGAACACACTTTCGATATCGTCGGGCATTTCTCCAGCAAGGAGTTGGGCAGAATACAGGGCCTGCTGGGAGAGGGTGTCGATCACATAATCCCAATCTTCGTCAGTGAAGCTATCGATCCAAATGGAAAGCTTATAGGGCTCTTGGGCAGTACCTTGGACGCTAGCGGTAACCTTAGCCTCTTTAAACTCTAAGGTGAGGATGTTGCCTTCGCGGGCATAGCGACGGCCGCGCTCCAAACGCTTTTTGAAACGGTAAGAATTGAGTAGGTCGGTCCAACGATGAACCCACCAAGCGTCGTCTTCGATGGCGTAGGCGGAGGGTGCAGAGTAGGTCATTAAGCGGTAAGGGAGTGAGGCGGGTGGACAGAGAGGGGGTGAGGCGGGGCCTATTCCACAATTTTGCTCATGGCGTCCAGATCCAGCACTTGATCAAGTTTTTCGGGGTCCATGAGGCCTTGTTCTAGAACAATTTGGCGAAGGGGTTTACCGGTGTCGAGGGAGGCTTTTGCGATCGCAGCGGCATTCAAATATCCGATGTGGGGATTCAGGGCGGTGACCAGGGCAAGGGAGGCTTCTGCATAATGCTGGCACCGTTCGGGGCGGGCAGTAATGCCGCTGAGGCAGCGATGATCTAAGGCAGAGAGGGTCTCGCCTAAAATTTCAATGCTGTGGATCAAATTATAGGCAATCAGCGGCATCATCACATTCAGCTCTAGCTGTCCGGCTTGGGCCGCCATCGTAATGGCCTGGTCATAACCCATGACCTGAAAGCAGACCATAGAGGTCATTTCGGCCATGACAGGGTTATACTTGCCCGGCATAATTGAGGACCCTGGCTGGACCGGAGGCAGCTGGATTTCTTTGAAACCCGTGTTAGGGCCAGCATCCAGCAAGCGCAGGTCGTGGGAAATTTTGACCAGGTCTTGGGCTAGGTTACGCACAGTGCTAGAGACGGCCACAAAGGGAGACATACTCTGCATCGCGGCCATCAGATGACGGGCGGGTTTGACACTATAGTCCATGCCCTCAGCCCCAAGATAGTCCGATAACAGCTCAGCAGCACGGTGGCGATAGTTGGGGTGAGTGTTCATGCCCGTGCCCGCAGCGCTACCCCCTAGGCCCAGCAGGGTTAGGTCCTCCGCTGCCGTCTGGATGCGGCATTGGTGGTCTGTCAAGATGGTTTCCCAGGCACGAAAGCCTTCTCCTAGGCGCACCGGCACGGCGTCTTGTAGGTGGGTACGCCCCGACTTGACGATGTTCTGAAACTCATCAGCCTTAGTCTGGAGGGTGGCGATCGCACCTTTTAGCGCTGGTAGCAGCGTCCGTTCAAGAGCCAGTAGCCCGCCAATACGGATAGCCGTCGGAATCACATCATTGGTGGACTGACCATAGTTCACATGATCGTTGGGGCTGACCCGTGTGTAATTGCCCTTCGCCTCGCCCAATAGCTCTAGCGCCCGATTCGCCAACACCTCGTTAACATTCATATGGTGTGAGGTGCCAGCACCGGCCTGGTATACGTCCACCACAAACTGATCCCGCAGATTACCCGCTAGGATTTCGTCAGCAGCGTTAACCACCGCAGCTGCAATGTCTTGGGGGATACAGCCCAATTCACCATTGGCGGTCGCCGTGGCCTTTTTGATTAGCACACAGGCATCAACGTAGGTAGCCAGCGGCTTCAGACCGCTGATGGGAAAATTCTCAACGGCTCGCAGCGTTTGAATCCCGTAATAGACCGTATTAGGCAGCGAGCGTTCTCCCATGGAGTCTTTCTCAACACGGGCAGGCTCAACACGGGCAGGCTCAACATGTTCAGGCTCAACACGAGCAGGGGGACGGGCACCAGACATGGGGGGCTTCCTGAGGATAGGGCAGACCGCGATTTTAAGCCTGGAGCTTTCTAGAGATCAACCGGGAGACGATAGCCCTGGACGATAGCCCTAGACGAATACGGGAACACTCTGAGTTATAGACAACGGTTGGTTACCCAACCATCAGCTAAATTACGGAGAACGGTTCCTGAAGTCGATGGCGCTACGCCCTTTACCTGGGAAAGATTGCATCGACTCAACTGTGTGAGCCTGCGACAACATAGCTGGTAACTTTGATAACCCGCTATGGCAACGGCCATGTCTGCAGTGGGACGATTCTCCGACTGCCTAAGTTCTCTGACATCCAAGCAGACTGATTTTATCTAACGCCGTGGTTAATGTGATTAAATCGTCCGATGGTTTGGCGTTTAAGGGGTCCAAGCTCGATGCAAAAACCTGGTTAGGGCAGGGGTCTGCCCTGTATGAACTGGGTCGATACCAGGGCGCAATTAGCAAATTTAATCGAGCGCTGGCGATCGACGCGAAAAACGTTCAAGTTCTCCTGCATAGGGGATATGCCTTCTGTGAAATGAAGGACTACGAACGTGCGATCACTGACTTTAAAGCAGTGATATCCCTAGATCCACACAATGCCTTAGCCCTGCATGGACAGGGCATTGCCCAGGCCAAACTGGGGCTGTACCAACTGGCCGTGATCAGCTTTGATCGATCGTTGCTGTACGACAACAAGGATCATAAGACCTGGTACAACCGCGGTAATGCACTGATTCAGCTGGAGAATTTCTCCGAGGCACTGCGGAGCTTTAACAAGGCCATAGAAATTTATCCCAATAAGTACAGAACCTGGTACAATCGTGCGATCGCACTGGCATCGTTGAATCTATTCACCGATGCGCTCAAAAGCTTGGACATGACCCTATCGCTCAAGTCGACGTGCCACTATGCCTGGAACTAT
>JBCBOC010000397.1:0-4609 GCA_039821475.1 Cyanobacteria bacterium J06632_22
AGACGAACTTTTGCAGGCGACTCAGCATTTTTGGCACTCGTTTTTGGGTGAATAAAAATGGGGTTAGAAATACTCGTTGCGATGAACTTCAAAGGTGTACCAGTCACCTGTGAGGTGGGTGTAGCTGTAGTCGTTGTAGTATTCGTCTTCTCCAAAGGGATGGGTGGATGTGTTGGGCGCGTGGACGAAGCCTGTATGGTTCAAGAGGCTAAAAAGACCTGGGGGACTATCGAGGGTAAAAATGTTGCTGCCGTTGGCCTGGGTCGTCTGCTGAAGAACTCGGTAGGGGCCGATGCGTTGGTTTTGGAGCGGTGAGTCAGGATTTTCCAAGGCCTGTTCTAGGGTGGGCTGGGCAAATTGGAAGGCGAGCTGTGCTGGAATGCGCTGTCCCATTAAGACAACGCTTAGGCAAACGACAACCAGGCTGACGAGGAGGGTACGACGGGGCCAGCGAAAAGGACCAGGTTGAGCTTTGATTAGAACGGTTGCGATCGCACCGAGTTGGGCCGCAATGATCAAAGGGGGGAACAGAAGAATCGACACCACTATTATCGAGATAGAATTCACCGTGGCGCTCAATCCTAGATAGGACGTACCGCAGTAGAGCAAGGTATTGAAGCAAAAGACCAGGGCAACCACTGTCCAGACCAACAGCTCTTGCATGAGACGAGCCGACCCCAGAGGCGTACTCCCTGGGTAGAAGCGGGTAGACCGGTGACGCCGTCGCCACAGTTTAGTCAATGCCGTGATCAGTACGCTGACTCCCAGACAAACGCCCAGGCCCATCAGCCAAAAGACCGAGAACACGTTGCCAAAAACTGCCTCGGTTGCCAGCGACGGTACGACGCTGAGGAGGAGCAGCAGCAGCGCGTCGATCACTAAACTTGCGGCTGTAACACGCAAAAGAGGGTTGAGGTAAGCGTGATTGAGTCGTTTCACGGGGAAAGGGGGGCAGCGTTTTCAGGACTGAGCAGGTATCGCCATTCCGACCCACTGGGGCGGCGGCATGGACGGGATAGGTTCGGTATCGTGACCGGCGCAGACAAATCGGGTGAGTTGGGGGGAGGAAGTGGTCGGGGCGAGCCTGGCTGTTGTTTCGCCTGGGCGGTAATGGTGGTGCGGGACGGGCGTATCCGTGAACTAGACGGCAGCTCAGGCGGCTCGGTCTCCCAAAATGTTGGGTTCGACGGCGCTGGGGTGATGTTTGAGGGAGACGGGGTCAACGTCGGTGGGGTCGCGCTAACGGGGGGTAGGCAACTGGCCTGTTCGTAAATGGGCGTACCGTAGGTGACAACAGTATGCAGATTAGGCAGCTCTCGCAGCGGTTCAACGGTGGTCACCGCGGTATACCCTAAATCAAGACTTTCTAGCTGGGGTAAGGCCGCCAGGGGAGAAAGGTCTGTAATGGGGGTATAGCCTAGATCTAGCCTCTCCAGCTGACGTAGCTCTGTCAGCGGTGATAGGTCTTCAAGGGGGTTGTTGGGTAGGGATAACTGCGTCAATTCTGTTAAGCTCGCCAGGGGCGCAACGTCCTGCAGTTGGCTGTTGCGCACGGTGAGTGCATCCAGCCGGGGGGCGAGTCGTGCTAGGGGTAACAGTCGGCTAGCGTCCCGCAGGTCACTGTCTATAATCTCCAGACTCAGTTCGGGTGCCCAGTCCTCATTTAAGATGAGGTTTTCTACGATCCTATCGAGATCGGCAGCCTGCTCTCCGCCCAAGGTGAGTGCCGTCAATCCTGGATAGCCACTTCGCACTAATTGGGAGAGAACGCTGTAATCGTTGATGGGATTAGTACTGATGTCTAGCACATTGATGGACAGATCAATGAGGGGGCTGATATCTGTAATGTTGTTATTGCCCAGGGCAAGACTAAAAATACTCGATTCTAACTGAGAGAGAATGCTAATGTCGTCAATCTGATTATGGCTTAGGTCTAAACTGTTCAGACGATTGTAGAACTGTAGGGGCGTAATATCTTGAATCTGGTTGTGGCTTAATTCCAGATACCGAAGCTGCGTTAGTCCAGAGAGTGGCGAGAGATCGCGAATTTGATTGTGGCTGGCGTACAGGTACTCCAGCTCAGACAGGTTAGACAGGGGCGAGAGTTCGGCGACCTGATTGTTGACCAGGGACAATGAATTGAGGTTGTGGAGTGACGCTAGCGGTGAAAGATCTGAAATATCTTCGTTGTCGTCCAGAGACAAAGATTCTAAGGCCGACAGCGTTGCTAGGGGCCTGAGGTCAGTCACGATGGTTTGGCTCAAATCAAGATCGCTGGCTTGGCTAGCCGCCTCGTGAGCCGTCTCACAGTCTGACACGGAAAGCCTCGCCATCACGGTCATGACTGTATCTTGAGCTTCGGGAGAAATGGCGTTGCGGTTCTCACACCATTCTAAAAAGGAGTCATAGTCTGCCGCTGCCGGTAATGCCGTTGCCCCAGTCAGCCCAAAAGCCAGCGTGCAGAATGCGACACTGCGTCCAAGTTGAAACCTGTAGTTTCCCCCACCGGAAAAACGCCAGTGCTGGAGGTGGCCAAGATTTAAGTAGCGCTTCGGCATATCAAACTTCAGGCGTGACATCTTTCAGGACAACCCCCAAGGGCGCTGACTCAGCGCGTTTTGGGGGCAGCTTTATCTCTCTACACCGCAAAAGGTTGCAGATCCGGTTAGGGCTTACTCGGCGGTTTGGAGCCGCCCTAGAAAGTCGCTGGCGTAGTCATACATGGCAACATCTGTCATGCCTTGGGCGTCTAGGGTTTGTAGGACGGCGCTGAAGTCGTCAATCAACGCGTCGCGGAGTTGGCGGTCGTATTCGTACACTGGCACCGAGGGATCAATGTCGTCGGGACGGTTAATAAGGGCTAGGGACAGGCGGGCAAAGGCGCTATCTAGATAGGCATAGGGCTGATCGGGGTCGATTGCGATCGCAGCTTGAAACAGGGCCAGGGCCGTTTGGTGATTTTGCCGGCTGTCTGGATTGTTGTAGTACTCGTTATAGGCACGTCGCCCTTGATAAAGCACCACCTCGTAGGGGGTGGCTGGGCGCACCATCAGGTCATAGTCCCCACCCAGGCCACTAAAGGAGCGGGCCTGCAGGGTGTATGTGCCAGTCTGGGGAAGCGGTAGGTACATAGCCGAATCCAGCCAATTTTGGGTGCCCGTTTCCACCACCGGTGTCGCAGTGGTGTCCGTGCCGTCGGTATCGTCGTTGAGCACCAGCAGTTCTCCGTCCGGCCCAGAGAGCAGCAGTACCGGGTCGAAGTCTTCGCTGACTAGCGTCACGATCACCGCCGTGCCTGCTTCCCCGTAAAAGGTGTAGCGGTCTTCCGCTGTGCCGTCGAGTTCGGGGGCAAGCTGTGTCTGAACGCTCAGTGGCAGTGGGGGCGCATCGCTAGCGCGACCCGGTAGGCAAAATACAGTGGCAAGGGCAGTTGCGCAGGCAGTCGCGGCTAGCATTTTGGGTCTGAATTGCATTATTGGGCCTCCTGAGGTGTGCTAGAGGTTTGATCTATTTCGGGAGTGGGCTGGGGGCCTGAGCTGTTAGAGACCGCTGCCAGAAGTGCCTCAAAGTTGGCAGGGGCAACGCCAGTGCTCAGTAGGGTGTCGTAGGCAGCAAACAGCTGTTGGAAGGGGGTGTTACCGGCCAAAAGTTCAATCACCTTGGCCAGGTCTGCTCGCACTGTGGCTTGTTCGGTCGCCGTGAGGGCCTGATAGGCGGTGTAGACCACTGTTGGATCTGTAAAATCAAAGGCCCGATCAGTGCTCGCCAAGGTATGACCCATTCGGCGTAGGTAAGGATCAACTTGCTCGGGGGCCGCGTCGATTGCTGCGGCATAGAGGCGAATGGCCGTCTCCGTTGCCTGGGGGCTAAGGTTGTCCAGACTGTCCGCTTTAGCGATTAGGCGTTCGTAGGTGGTGGCGAGCGTAACAACGGGAGCCATTGGCGCAGTATCTTCTAGGGCGACCGTGCGGATGGTGTATGTCCCCGTGTGGGGCAGTAGGATGACTGAAAAGCGATCGCCGAAAGCGCTGCGGTGCGAGAATCGGTTTGCTAGAGTTAGGAGCTGTCCGTCCATCCAGAGCTCGATGCCGTTGGTCGCTTCGGGCAGACGAACCGTAATTAGATCGCCTGCTTGGGCCTGAACGACAGTCTCCACTGCACTGTCAGTCTCGATGAGGACGGCAACTTCTTGGGCGCGGGCAGGGGGTAGGCAGGGCAGCAGGGCAAGGGCAATTGCCGCAGGTATCGCGCGGCTTATTGCACCAGCCCACCTTAAACGAGTGGCGATCATCGGTATCTCCCTAGTGACGTAGTGTCATAATGCCCAGTCCCATAGGCCCACTCAAATGGGTTCAGGTCTATTACCTTTGTTGCGTGGTTAAGCAAACCCCCAACGCTGAAGCCGTTGGTTTTGGCGTCTCGCGGCGGGAGCAACTAGGGCTATATAGCGCTCGCCACTTGGCTTCTAAGAAAATGGCCCAATAGACGTATTTTCTTCCAGGGTTCACCTAGCGCACCGTGTTGGGCCAAACGCTTAGGACAGTTCTGGCGGTGAAACCCTGGGTATGGTCGCCCAGTGGCCCGCAACCGCGCACAAACGTTTGTGGCG
>JBCBOC010000290.1:0-5589 GCA_039821475.1 Cyanobacteria bacterium J06632_22
AGTCCCAACGGCTGAGTCAGGATGCCCGGGGCCTGCTGCTGCCGCTGAGCAGCCAGCAGACCCCGGGCATCCTGACTCAGCCGTTGGGACTGCAGCAGTAAGTTATCGGCAATCAAATCCTCCCCTTCAGTGCGCAAAATCGCCACAATCCGGTCGACCAAATCGGCTATGTCCGGCGCCGGGGTGAGCCCATCCCTGTTGCTGACGGCAATCGGCTGCGGCGCTGCGGCGATAGCCACCACATCGCGCGCCGCCAAGGCCCCCTCTAGTCGCTGCCGCAATCGCTCGACAATTTGCGTTAGGTCGTCCGACGTGTAGAGGTCAGCCTTATTCAGCACCAGCAGCGAACGTTTCCCCAAACGCAGCAGCGCCACTATCGCCTCGTACTCGGCCCGATGCAAATCGTTGTCGATGACATACAGCAGCAGATCCGCCGTCGTTGCCTGCTCTCGCGTCGCCGCATCCTGGGCCGCATGGGCTAGGGTCAAAATGCCAGGGGTATCGATCAGCCAAACCTCCCGATTCAGCCCGGCGACGGTCAGACGATAGGACTGCGCTGCCGCCGTCGTCCCTTTAGTCGCACCCACCTCACTGGCCCCATCGCCCATCAGCGCATTGGCTAGGGCTGTTTTCCCCACCGAGCCGCTACCCAGTAGCAGAATCCGATAGACTGACTGCCGAAACTGGCCAGACAGCTTTTGGGTCCGGGCCTCTAGGGCCTGACGGGCAATTTCATCTTGAAGTTGAGCAGCCTGCTGTGCCACCGCCGCGAGCGTCGCCGCCGCCGCGTCGGTGGCATTGTCCGGCGGCGGGGGCAGGGGGCGCGAACGGCGCGGCCGCAGAAACAGCCAACCGTAATACACCAGCACAGCCATGGCCGCAAACAGCACCACCACAACCAGCCCCGTCACCAACCGGGCCAACCCAGGAGAAAGGCTGGAAACGCCAGCATAGAGCGTTCCCAGCGTACTCACGAGCCACAGCAGCAGCGCAATCGCCCCTAAGACCCCCAGGGCCACTATCGCCGGTCGCCATCTCGTCATCGCGGGCTGCTCTCCTTTTGATCAGACAAATGATCAGACAAATCGAAAAGATCCTACAAGTCTAAAAGATCCCGCAAATTTTCCCGACAGCGCCCACTTTTCAGTACGGTAATGAGGGTATTGCCCCCGTTATGCAAAACCACGTCCAGCTTGAAACCTTTCGTTTTCTCTAGGGGAAAATTCTGGTTCTGGATGTGGTCAAGGTTAAATCAAGAGGACACGTCATCCATGGGTTTGTTTGATCAGGTCATGAGCGCGATTCAGGATCCCCAGCGAGAGGCCAGCCTGGGCCAGATGGGGCAGATTATGTCAATGGCAAAACAAGTGGCCCAGGCCAATAATGCCGATGCTGGCACCACCCAACAGGCGGCCTCCATCATCGGCGGATTTGTCCGCTCAGCCCTACAGGAAAAGCGCACTAGTGAGGGCGAAGCCGCCGCCGAGGCACTGGTTCAGCAGGGGGCACGGGATGGTGCCTCCGTCATTCCGCAGCTGTTTAACATGGCCCAGCAGCAGCAAATGAGCCAGACCGTTGCCCAGCGCACCGGCCTCGATGCGGGTCAGGTGCAATCTATGCTGCCAGTGCTCATCCCCTTGGTTATGCGGTTCTTAAACCAGGGCTCCACTAAAGCTGGCGTCCAAGGCGGCGGCAACCCCCTGATGACGGCCTTTTTGGACGGCGACGGCGATGGCGATGTGGACATGGGCGACATGCTAAACATGGCCAGCCGATTTATGTAGGACCACAGCACCGCCCGCACAGCAGACCGAAAAGGAAGCCCTGGCTGCTGTGCGGGCGATGCAGAAGCCACAGCGCAAGAATTGAGCGCAGCCCCTCGGCGGACTGCTAGAGCCGTGCTGTCTCAGTTCTGCCTACTGTCCAACCAGATTCATACTGATGGTTTCGTCGGGACTAAACGTCCGCTCAGCCACCATGCCAGGCTTACCCATGGTTTCTGGTGCGCTGGCGTTGTAGCTCACCACGACCCCCCCTGCATTTCCAGCTCTGATAGTGATCGACTGCTCCGCCGACAGTGAGCGAGAATCTCCCTGCTGCAAAATCCCTTCGAACTCCGTTTGACCGTCAGCCACAATCCGTACCCAGGACTGTTCAGTCAGCTCCATCTGGACCACAACGGGACTATCGAGCGGTAGGGGAGACGGTTCTGCGGCAGGCTCGGTTTGGGGCTGAGGCGCAGTTTGCTCTGGCATTAACTGCTCTACGGCAGCTGGATCGAGCAGTGGCGGTGCTGCCGCCTCTGGTGTGGTGCGCTGCAGTAGGTAAGACAGGCCGCTAACCGACACCGCAATTAGCAAGATATATGCGCCATACAAATGAAAGGGTCGCAGCTGCGGTTGAGGCAGCCCCAATCGCCACTTAGGAACGGACTTCCGGGTAGCGGGGCGGGCAAAGTACTGACTGGCCAAGGTCTCCCCATCGAGCCCTAGGGCCTCACCGTAGCGACGCAATAACCCCCTGACGTAGACCGGCTCCGGTAACTCAGCCATGTTAGCCGACTCAAGGGCCTCTAGAAGGGGTTGACGAATGAGCGTACCGTGGGCGACCTCCTGCAATGAGCGCCCCTGAGACAATCGTGCTTGGCGTAGCATATCGCCCAGCGCCAACAATTGCTCTCTGTAGTCCTGCTCGCTGTTATAGACCTTCTGTCTCATGGGTAGTGTATGGTCTGCCGATTAGAAATTAACATAGCTATCGAAAATCACCTAGCGCCCGGGTGAGCTTTTGCCGGTAACCCCCTCTAGCTCCGGCCTACGAGGCAGGCTCGACAATCTAGCTGTCAGAGACCTGTACCGGAGAGCGCCGCGTCGAAAGTTGGCGCAGTTGCGCAACCTCTGCCAAGGTCAAGGCTCGACACTGGCCCCGCTTCAGGGTTGCGATCGCAATCGGGCCAATCGCCTGGCGGTGCAGCCGCACTACAGGATGCCCTAACAATTCCGCCACGCGCCGTATCTGGCGATACCGCCCTTCTCGCAGAATCACCTCTAGGTGAGTCGTAGAACCAGATCCAGAGGATGCCTCAAAGGCAGAATGACCGCTGAGCCGAGGCCGTTGGAGCATCACCTGTGCGGGCAAGGTCCTGTGGCCCTCTAGAACCACCCCGCGCCGCCATCGCCGTAGGGTCGCTGGGGTGGGCTGCCCTTCTACCTCTACCTGATACACCTTAGAAATGTGATAGCGAGGATGGGTAAGCCGATGGGTGAGCTGCCCATCATTGGTGAGCAACAGCGCACCGGTGGAATCCGTATCGAGACGGCCGACGGGATGCAAACCTGAACCCACGCGAAGCGCGTTAGGCAACAGATCCAACACCGTTCGCCGACCTTGGGGATCCTGACAGGTTGACACCACGCCCCGCGGCTTATGCAGCAGGTAGTAGTATCGTTGCGGCTGATTGGCTGGGCGCAGCGGCACCCCATCAACCACAATGTGATCTGTTTCTGGATTAGCTCGCTGCCCAAGTTGAGCAGGGGCTCCGTTAACAGTCACCCGACCTGCCACAATCAGGTCTTCGGCACGGCGGCGAGAGGCTATGCCCCACTGGGACAGTAGCTTTTGTAGTCTCTCTTCCATACGCTACCCCAAGACCATAGGGCCGAGCGGATCAGTCTTGATGACATCCGTGAAAACCAGGAGCTTTGTCCTGGGCCCATTGAACCAGGTTGTTCCCTATGGTTGCAAGTACGGATCTCCACTTCCCCATCAAACCTTTATATACCGGTCCATGCGTGTGTGGACCTTAAGGTCTTTTCTTTAGCACCCCTAAGGCCGCGAGGACGATTAGGTCGCTGGAGCATGGGGAACCCTAGGTAACCACACCTTCAACCAGGCGCCCCTCGTCTCAGGATGGTTTTGTGCCGTAATGTGGCCCTGATGAACCGTCACAATCTTGCGCACAATTGAAAGTCCCAAACCGGTGCTGGTGCTACCAGCGCCAGAACGGGATCGGCTACGCGCCAGATCAGAACGGTAGAACCGGTCAAAAATAAAGGGCAAGTCTTTTTCCACAAATCCAGCACCGGAATCGATTACCTCAACTCGCAGGGCCTGAATAGACGAGTTCTCGGGCATCCGATCCGCCGTCATGCGCACCTGAATAACGCCCGCGACGGGACTGTACTTGATGCCGTTGTCCAACAGGTTGATAAACAGTCGGTAGATCAGTTCACTGTGCAATTTCAGAATGACTTGATTAGGACCGTCATAGGCCAGGCTCACCGCTCTTTGTTCCGCCAAGGGGGACACATTTTCCCAGGCTTGGTACACCAGCGAAACCACATCAACCGGCTCGGGCTCCCCCAACGTGGGCGCGGATTGGTCCAAGCGGTTGAGGTCCAACACGTCGTCCACCAGATGACTCAGGCGCATGACCTCAGACAGCAGCCGATCCACCCAACTCACCAGCTCGTCGTTCACTCGGTTGCGCAGGGTTTCGGCCACCAAACGAATGGAGGTGAGCGGTGTTTTGAGCTCATGGGTAACGTCCGAAGTCCAACGATCCCGCTGTTGAATCAACGCCACAGCTTCTTGGCGGTTTTCCAGGAAAACTGCCACGTGGCCGCGCTGCAAGGGAATGCCATGCCCCCGGAGCGGGTAGGCGGGACGCTCCGAGAGGTTCGACGGATCCGGCGAAATTGAATAAAACACCCACTCCCGAGAACAGCAACGGCCCTGCTCTCGGGTGACCTCCACCAGTTGGTCCAGTTCGTAGGAACGGGCAACAGCCAGCAGCAAGCGGGGGGGATTGTAATCGATGTCTGTAATATCTAAAAACGACTGAGCTTTGGCATTGCAGCTCAGGAGTCGGTTTTCATCGTCCACATACAGATAGCCGAGGGGAGCCTGCTGCAACATCTCCTGAAAGTGGATCACCTGATCTTTCAGCGCGACTAACGTCTCATCTTGGGTTGCGATCGCACTGGCAATTTGCGACTCATAGGGCATATGAGGCGACGCCGAGTGTCGCTGAATGCGTTGCAGGAGTCGCTGGAGTCGCTGGTTAGCCCGCCATTGGTTAACCCACAGGCACCCTAACCCCAACGATAGGCCCGCTAAAAAACCAATCCAAGCTGTCTCTATTTCATTCAAAGGTAAAGCTGCTCGCCCCATCCGGCCTTGTCCATAGTCTAGGGGAGGATGGCACGCCCCAACCGTCCTGACAAGCGAAAAGACGATCCCTGAACGGACGAGTATTGATGGGATCTACAAGGTTTTAGTCCAGCCAGGGTTTGAGCCCTAGGAACGACGCCTGGCCACCTAACGGAACGACCCAAGGCAGGCAATACCATACCCGCCAGCACAATAAAACGGCATTAGCCTGAATCCTGTTCGGACCTAGCCAATGCCGTTATTAAAGAAGATGATTCGGTTGCCATCAGCTATTGCTGGAGAACCAGAACACGATGGACGACCCGACAGAACGTAATCTGACGGCCAGCGTCGAACGCTGTAGCGGTCGTCTTAGCGGACAAACACGGCGACTCAGGCTCATCCTGAGGGGCTGAAGTATCGGGGTGTGGTTGTCCG
>JBCBOC010000282.1:0-5662 GCA_039821475.1 Cyanobacteria bacterium J06632_22
CCACCGCTGGCGGGTCGAGCGTAGCGACGTAGGTATTGTTGCAGTGGAAGGATACGGCAGGCGCTTGAGGGGGCTTGAGCCAGCAGGTATCGAGACCATAGCGAGCGACGCTCCACCCCATAAGCTGGGCGTTTAACCGAGCGATGCGAGCCGATAGAGTGAGGCTGGCCAGGGCGCGATCGCACCGCCACAGCCCGGTCATTTGTTGAGTGGCGTTGGACTGACTTAGCCCCGGCCGACCGTACCACTCGTCCGGGTAAATGCCCGTCTCAAACTGGGTGTTAAACAGCGGCTCAAAGCGGCTGATCGTCCATTGCACCTGGTCTGCCGTTAGCAGATGATCTACAACCAGATAGCCCTGGGCGTGAAACTGTTCGACTTGCTGAGGGGAAAGGTCGCCCACAGTCGCAATGGTCGCAGTCATGCCATAGAATCTCCCTTACGTTAGGGCTGTACCGTTCGATAGCCGTCTTCTCGCCAGACAATCGGGAAAAAGCTCTCGTCCATGGTGTCGTCCCCCTGACGACGATACTTACCGGCGATGTAGCCGCCGGGCACATAGGTTTCAAAGGGCTTAAACCGAGCACTGGCGGGCACATAGGCCAGCACCATACTGCGACGAACCACCGGCAAACGGTTCCGTCCCGAACCATGCCAGGTGTTGCCGTGGTGAAAGACGCCGCTGCCGGGGGGGATATCGAGCTGTACCACCTCGGGGGTCTCGACCCCAGCCGCCTGGGCCGCATGCTCCATTTCTGCCAGATAGCTGCGGTTTTGGTTATGGAATTCGGGCACCGCCTCGGACAACGTCCATCGATGAGAGCCCCTGGCATACTCAATGGTGCTGGCCCCAATTTTGGCATTGCTGAGAGCGATCCAGCACACGGTCACCTCGGGAGGGGTGTGGTAGTTGATATACATGGAGTCCTGGTGCAGCGTCGTCTCCTTGGCACCCTGCGGCTTTTGCCACAGCCCATCGGAGAGTAGGCGTGCCCCCTCCCAATGGGAAAGGGTGGCGGCAATTTGCCCAATACGCGGCGATAGGACCGCTTCGGCTAGGGTGCGATCGCACTTCCACACGCCTGTCATTTGCCCGGCGGCACCGGGTTGACCCAAGCGTGGATTCCAGTGCCATTCGTCCGGGTATACGCCCGTTTCAAACTCACCGGAGAACAGCGGTTCAAAGCGATTGACAATTCGGTCTACCAAGTCTGGGCTAAACAGGTTCTCAACCACTAGGTAGCCATCTCGATAGAACTGGTCAATCTGTTGCGGCGTCAGGCTAGCTTGTGTTGCTGTGGCCATCGCTAGTACACCTCCAGGTATTCGTTCACTTCCCAGTCGGTGATGTGGTCGTGGAATCGATCTAATTCAAAGGCCTTGACGGTGGAAAATAGGTGGCAAAACTCACTGCCCAGCATCGACTGCATTTTGTCATCTGTGGCCAGGGCGGCTAGGGCAGCTTCTAGGGTGCGGGGAAAGGGCGTCAGGTTAGGATCGTCTTCGCTAGGTCCGTCGGACATGGGCTGCAGCGGCTGCCCGGCTTGGATGCCCAACAGCCCTGCTGCCAGCGTTGCTGCCGCACTGAGGTAGGGGTTACTCAGCCCGGATGCGGCCCGCATTTCTAAGTGGGTGGCGTCATCGTGGGTGGCCTTGACCCGCACCATCGCTGTACGGTCTTCTATGCCCCAGCTAATGTTGGACGGGGCAAAGGTATGGGGTTTGAGTCGGCGATAGCAATTGGGAGTGGGGCCAATCAGCGGCAGCATTGCCGGAGCGTGATCGAGAATGCCCTGGGTAAACGACTTGGCCGTAGCCGACAGCCCGTCTGGATCGTTCACATCTAAAAAGGCATTGGTTCCATCCGGGTGCCACAGGCTGATGTGAAAGTGGCAACAGCAGCCTGCCATACCGGCAAAGGGTTTGGACATAAAGCTGGCCTGGTAGCCCAGGTGATGGGCAATCTCTTTGACGGCATTTTTAAAGGTAAACGCCTTGTCGGCCCCCCGAATGCCCATACCCGGGCCAAAGTTAATCTCGAACTGGGAGGGCGCATACTCACAGTTATGGGTGATCACGTCAATGCCCGCCGCCTGGAGGTAATCCAGCATCTGGTTGAGTTCGGGCACGTACTGATTGCGAATGTGATTGAAAATGTGCAGGCCCTCAAACAGGGGCTGACGGGTTTCTGCATTCAACAGATAAAACTCAAACTCGTGTCCCATCATCACTTCAAAACCCATGTTTTTTGCCGCTTTGAGCAAAGATTGCAGCACATAGCGCGGTGCCCCTACTAGCGGCTCGGTCGGGCTCCAATAGGCATCACACACCACCTTCACCGTGTTGTCGACCCACGGCACAGGGGTGCAGCTCTCGAGGTCGGGAAACAGCACCATGTCGCGGTACTTGCGCTCCTCGTGATAGCCCGAATTGGAGACAACCGACGAAGCCGTATCGAGGGCCAGGGTGCCGCCATAGAAATTCAGCCCTTTACGGGCGTAACCTTCAACCTTGTCAATGGGCACCAGCTTAAGGCGAGAAACGCCGTGGAGGTCCGGCAGCTCAAAGCGAACATAGCGTACGCCCTGGCCAATCAAAGCTTGAACCCAACGGGCAATGGCATCGGGTTCCGGCACGGCAACAACGTCACCAGATAGGGGTGGAGCGGCAACAACCATCGTTTTTACCTTGAAGAGGATCTATTGAATTTGTTGTGGGGCTATTTTCAGCGCTCAAAGCCTTTCCTGCGAGGGCCCTGAAACGCCGTCGAGCCTGCTAGTGGCGGCGGCGCTATTCACTAACCTGCTGGCGCTGGTGTGCCGTTATCCCAAACGGCCACCTCAAACCCCCTGTCGATAACCGCTTGCTCTACGTGCGATCGCACTGCACGGGACACAAACAGGGCCACGCCCCCTTGGCTCTGGTAGTCGGGGCGTACGAGAGATGCGGCCAACACACTGCTCGGCTGTAGATGCAACCCTGCCCACCCCAACTGCGGATAGGTGTCGAGAATGGCGTAAAGGCTGGCCAAGGTGCCCCGGATCTGTCCTGCAAGTAGAGCAAAATGCCCCACGGACCAGTCTGGAGGGCTGATGTCGTTACGTTGTCCGCTGTTGAGATAGCCTAACAGCTGTGCCGGAGACAGCTGTGACCCCCAAAAGTAGCCTGTATGGCTATTTAATAGCGGCACGATTTGCCAGTCTAGGCGAGTCTGACAGAGTTGCCAGAGCTGCGTTAGCCCGACTTCCCAATGGGGTGTTTGTAATGGGAGTAGGCAAAATTCTCCATGACTAAGCTTTTGAGTGGCCTGCATCAGGCCTGCCAAAGAGGTCCCACAGTGCTCAATCGCCGAGACCGTAGGAATCTGGTCGTAGCCCTCTCCCCTCAGGGATTGAGCCCCGGGCGGGGTCCAAGTGCCGGCTCGGTTGGGCAAGATTGTCTGGGCTGCGATCGCAACTTCTATCGCCGATGTCGAAATCCCCCCCAGCACCTGCAATAACAGCGCAATCCAATAGGGACCACACAAATTATCGGGCTGTTGGGGGCGAGTCAGCAGCGGCTCAAGGTAAGGCAACAGCGCTAACGTACACACGGGTAAAGCGGTAACAGAGGAAAAAAGAAAACAGCACGATGCTTCTCAGGTCGATAAAAAGCACCATGCCGGGTTTAGGAGCGAAAGCAACAACCACCGCTCGCGCGGATTATGTCGATCGCGATGATAGGGCCAGGTTCAGGGTTACCACCACTGGTATATTGGCCCCAAACCAACGATGATCGTCGACCCAAGCCATTCATGGGAGAGCCCTCTAGGACAGTAATCTACCGCTTGGGAGACCCCAGATTACGATAGCGTCGCCGCCGCGCCCGTCGGGTCGGTAACCCAATCCCAACCATGCCCAGCAGCGCTAAGGGTGCCCGTTGGGCTGCGCCTATCAGCGTGGTGCGTTGGGTCCGACGACGAACCTGTTCTTGCCCAGTGGGCGGTTGGAGCTGATCGGCAGCGACCAACGACAACAGACCGGCGACGATAAACGAACTGAGGTGACTGATGGACTTGTCCATGGTCGTCGGCGTTTCTGGATGGGCGGTGGTGTAGGTTTTAACCATGAACCACAGGAATAAACCCACCGAAACCAACAGTGCGATCGCATTAATAGAGGGGCTGCCTGCAAAGGTGTAGATAGCTCCACCCGTGGGGCCGTCAATGGCCCCATTAAACTCTTCTAACGTTGAGAAAGGACTCGACATAGCATTCTCTCCTTATAGCTGTGGGCTAGTTTGGGACACGGCAACGGGAGGAGCCGTGGTATGACCATTGGTCTCCGGCAGGATGGGATACTCCGGATAGCCCTCTAACCCAAAGTCAGCCAAGTCTAGACCCAGCACCTCTTCAGACTCAGGCACGCGCAGCATACCCAGCTTCTTCAGGACAAAGCTGACACCGTATCCCGGAATGAATCCCAGAATAATGGTGCAAACGGCCGTTCCCACCAGCTGGCCGACAAATCCCGTTAGCGGAATGCCATCACCTTGTGGGTAACCGGCTGCCATAACACCAACCGTCATGGCGCCCAACAGACCGCAATAGCCGTGGACTGCAAACGCGCCGACGGCATCATCAATGCCTGCTTTCTCAACTGCTTTGCCAACAAAGGGCATGGTGTAGGCCCCAATAAAGGCAATGAGAATAATCATGGGCGGGCTGTAGAGGTCAAGCCCGGCACCCACGGAGATAATGCCAGCCAGACCACCGGAAATCGTGAAGAACGGGTCAGCCTTGGAGGCAATGTAGGCACCCACGATGCCCGACGTCAGCGCTAGGGTGGTATTGACCCCCACCGATGCCAGGGTCATTGGAGTACCGTAAATGGTAATCTCGCTGGTTTGACCTGGGACAAAGATGACACAGGCGGCCAAGAACGCGTAGAACCCTACAAAAATCAGCATCAGCCCAACCATCGTCAGAGGTAGATTGTGGGGCAGGATGGTTCTAGGGTTACCCTGGGCATCGAATTTGCCAATGCGAGGTCCCAAATTAATGAGAACGCCAAGGGCAAAGAAGCCTGCAACGCCGTGAAGAACAGCAGAACAGCCGAAATCGTGGTAGCCAAACTCAGTCAAAAACCAACCATAGGGGTGCCAGCCCCAGGCTGCCGCCACCACCCAAGTAAAGGACCCTAGGACAACGGCCAGAATCGCGTAGGCGCCGACCTTAATGCGCTCAATCACCGCACCCGAAAGGATGGACGCGGTGGTCATCGCAAATAGGGCAAAGGCAAACCAAAAGACACCCGTGAGGTTGTCGGCAATGTTGGGGCCCAGGGCAGAGGACCAGGGATAAGAAGCCTGCACCAACCCTAAAACCTCACCCACAATGCCTTCGGCATCCGGGCTCGTCCAAGGGCCAACAACACCCCCCGTTAGAGGGAACAGTGGGAAGGCGTTGTATACCCACCAGCCAAAGAAAAAGAACGTTAGACCAATGATAGACAACGTCAGTAGATTCTTAACCATGGTGGCCAAAACATTCTTGGCTCGAGAGGCACCGCCCTCGTAGGCCAAGAAGCCAACGTGAATCAAGATCATAAACACCGAAGCCCAATAGTAATATGACTCCTGAGTCACAAGAGTTTCTGGCAACATTCGTATCGGAGTCCTATTA
>JBCBOC010000446.1:0-4237 GCA_039821475.1 Cyanobacteria bacterium J06632_22
CATATTGCTGAACATTTGGGGGTTGAAATTCTCATTCAACCCCGCGCTGCTTAACTCTGATATCTTGGTGCAAGATCTGAGTTGATGTAATTGCACATGGTTCTTGACACGTGCAATCAGTTCAGCTGTTTGGAAAGGTTTACTGATATAGTCTACCGCTCCCAGCTCAAAGCCTTTGCTGATACTGTCCGCGTCAGTTCGAGCGGTAATAAAGATGATCGGGATATGGGCGGTGGCAGGATTGTGCTTGATCCGTTGACAGGTTTCAAAGCCATCGAGCCCAGGCATCTGAACATCCAACAGGATGAGATCGGGAATGTGGGTCTGAAGTCGCTTTAGGGCCCGCTCTCCACTGTTTACTGCGGCCACCCGATGGACCATTGGAGACAGGGTGTCAATGATCAGGTCCAGATTGGTTGGCACATCATCTACGGCCAAAATTTCAGCACTGTCCCACATAAGCTACGTCTTTGAGGTTAACTCTTCGGTTAGATATCGCTTTAAAGCGAACTCGATTTGCTCCGTTTGAAACTCCTTAGCGAGTTGCAACAGGGGAGCGGAAAAGGAGCGATATTGAGCTGTATCTGCCATCAGTTCGCTCAACTGTTCTCGTAAGGCTTTGATGTCGTCACATTGAGCAGAAGCCAACAAACGCGACATCACAGGCACGGGGGGCAAAACCATATTCTGGGGCAGCGCAGGCTGGCCGTAGGCGTTATGCTCTTCCGGCCCCTTTGGCGTATTCTTCTGTAGCAGCGGCACCGTTAAGACAAAGGAGAATTGACTCCCCTGCCCCAATTGGCTCTCCACATCAATCTCACTACCCATGAGCTTGACAATGCGCTGACTAATTGCCAGCCCCAGCCCTGTACCTTCCGCTCGCTTCTTGATATCTCCTCCCTGCTCAAACACGCCAAATAGCCTGCGCTGCTCCTCAGGACTCATACCCACGCCAGTGTCGATAACCTGAAACGTCAGCGCAACGTCGGCGGAGGATATGTTAGCAGTACGTGAACACTCAACATGGAAAGTGACCGCCCCCGCCTCAGTAAACTTGATGGCATTGCCCAGCAAATTAATTAGCACCTGTCGCAAGCGCTTTTCATCTACCATAATGCTCTGTGGTAACTGGGGGAACGGCTGATAGATAAGGTCAATGCCCTTCTGGTCTGCTTTGATCGCCAGCAAGTCGACCACCGCCTGTAACAGCAATGGCAGCTGACATTCTGTCGGTTCAAGGGTCAGTTTGCTAGCTTCAATTTTGGCAAAATCTAGAATGTCATTGATTAGGGCCAACAGGTGAGCGCCACACTGTCGAATGGTCTCCACCTTTTTCAGATCGCCCGGAGAAAGGGACTGCGTTTGAGTGAGCACTTGGGCGTAGCCCAAGATGCCATTGAGGGGCGTCCTCAGCTCATGGCTCATATTGGTCAAAAAGTCACTCTTAGCGCGATTGGCCTGATCGGCATCTTCCTTTGCCTGCTTCAGTTCAGCGGTGCGCTCGTCAACCTGTTGTTCCAGGGATAGCGAATAGCCAGCCAGGCGGGCATTAGCCTGTTCTAGCTCCTGATTGACGCCGGAAAGCTCGCTGAGCAACTTTTCTCGATCGTGCTCTACCTTGCGACGTTCAGTCACGTCAACGGCCATAGAAATGACAACACGACGGCCATCGGGGAGCGGGAGCAGGGGGGCCGAGCTAAACTGCCAGCGGCAATGACTCCCCGATTTCGTTCGAATAGTAAATTCGCCTTCTTCCCAGCGCGAGGTGAGCGTATATTTCTTGGCCATGACCTCTTTGAGGATGCTCCCGGCTTGCTCTCCGTAAGCCGCGTTTGCCCAAGCCTGGGTGGTGGCAATCTCCTCGTGGGTATAACCGGTGAGTTCGGTCCACGTGGCGCTGATTTGCAACACCTCTCCGTCTTCGGCGTGGACCATAATCGGAAAGGGGGCATTTTCAATGGCGCGAGCGAGTTGGGTGTACTGCTGTCGTTCAGCCAACAGGTCTTTCACACGGCCAATCAACTGATTCAGCGCCTCGGCCAATACCCTCATTTCGTCATCGCTGTCTACTGTCGCCTGCAGCTCGAAGTTTGAAGCTTCGGTCACCTGTCGGGCAACTTGTGTGACCTGACGAACCGGTCGCGAAATGGCGCGGGTGGTGTGGAGTGCGACCCATACGGATAACACCAGAGACAGCCCTAGGCCAGTCAGTATGATTTGAGTCCTTAACCGCTCTGCGTCGAACAGTGCTGCGGTAGCGAGCTCTTCGCTCTGCTTCGCTGCTGAAGTAAAAGTTTTCAGTCGATCAGGAAACTCAATAAAATCGATAAATTCCGGGCTTTTGACGAGCTCTACGATCAGCTTTTCTGCCGCGGCAGCCTGGGTTGGATCGGCAGTCAGTTGTTGCAGCTGCTGGGCGGTCTGATTCATTTTGTCGTTAAACTGTTGCACCTTCACCGTATAGGTGTCTAACTCAGTTTGTAGCCCGGGTAGCGTGCTGGGTCCATTGGCAGCTTGTGCTGAGAGCAGTTGCTGAATACGGCTAACTCTCTCTAGGAGTAAATCACTTTCTCGCTGAAAGGCTTCAGGATTGCCAATATGGGGCGTGAGCTGTTTGGCAGGACGGTTATAGAGAATATAAACCGTCAGCTCGCTAATTAACTCTCGTTCCTGCGAGGCCGTTTGATAAGCATCAAAGGCTTTCTTTTGCTGAGCATTACCCACGTAGAGACCTAGCGTGGTGCCCACACATGCCAGCCCTAGCACCAAAGCATAGCCGCGAATGATTTTATTCCGAATGGACATGTCGTGCTCGCTACTTTGCTGAAGACAATGCTGGCATTCAAGCGCTGCGGATGAAACCAGGCGGCCCGCTATCGTACGCCATCTCTGGCGAAGGATTTTTTCTGACAGCGGCTGCGCTTTGAGGGGACTAAACCTTAACCTTGCCTAGAATTTGTGTTTTCCCGGCGGGGAAAGCTACCATTTTTGACTTGGAGGTGGTTATTGGAGGTGGTTAGCAGGGCATCCGCTAGAGAACGCAACACAATTATTTTGCCCGTCGTCCACAAGTCATCAACTCTGTATTTCTCACAAAAAATGTGTCTTTAAACCTTTACTAGGATCCGCTATCTGAGAGGATTTATGGAGGTCGGTCGGTCTCTCGTTGCCAAACTCAACGGTGATGTCTGAGATTTTATCGGCCGGTTGGCGGATGCGATATATAGCACTTGTTAGCCTACTTAGGACAGTTCTGACGTTCAAGTGCTGGGGATGGGTCGCCCACAGGTCACTGTCGTCCGCACACCTGTCGTCCGCACACGTTTGTGGTGATGGCGATGGCTTGGTTCTCTTTGCTTGAACCGGTTGGTTTGTGGTCGACGGGGCAGTCGCTCGACCTGGCTGTATCACGGGGCTCAGGGATAGCGCCGTTTTACGCAAGCCAGTTTAGGCTACAGGATACCGGCAAATGTCAGGTGTGAAGACCGTTAGATTTTCCGCCATTGGCGATAGACCCAGACCAGTACCCGTTGAGTCAGCCATAGGTACAGCCCCGTGGCCAGCCCTAAGGGAATCGCTAAGACCCAACGCGTAGTGCTCAGGGCGGCAAACATCCAAGTGCCTATACCAAAGGCCATCGCATAGGTGCACAGGCTGCTAGACACTGCGATCGCAAGCCCAAAAAATCGACGCCAGGCACCCACCTGGGCGCTGCCATAGGCCCACAGCGCCAAACTACCCAGTAGGCTACCGCCCACGGCGGCCCCCACAAAGGCCCACAGCGCTACCTGTCCGCTGAGCTGCCCTAAGGTGTAGAATCCCAGCACTGCACCCGAGGACGCGCCGCTGAGCACCCCGGCGGCTTGGCGCAGCCCTAGCGGCAACCGGAAGGTCTGTAGACTAATGGCAATGCCGGACACAGCCAGCATCCCCCCGAGCAGCAACACTAGATTCCAGGTTGGACTGCTGGGCGCGAGGCCCAGCACTGAAAACAACAGGGCGCTAATCCCATGAAAGGTGTAGAGGGCCATTGCCAGTAAGCCCAGGCCCTGCAGCGTTTTAACCCCCTGTCGCCCGTATTTTGGCCCGTATTCTGGTTTGTAATCCCCTTGCTTCATCCTGTAGACCTAATTGCCCCTACCGTCTCCTGAGATTGTGCCTTGCTCAAGGGTTCATACAGTCTGATTTGCCATGTTACCGCCCAAGCCTCAAAAAATCTCGCCAGTCAAAACATTGC
>JBCBOC010000172.1:0-7050 GCA_039821475.1 Cyanobacteria bacterium J06632_22
ACCATTTGCCTCGGCCCACGTCATCAGCTTTGTAAATTACTCTTCACCACCTTGGATGCGCAGCATCAGAAAGCCAACGCTGAGGCCCACGAGAACCAGACTGAAAATGAGAATTGCAATGGAAAAAATTTCGCCGCCCATGAGATTAAGTTGCCTCCTAAAAGATGATCCACGATGTGGCTTTCAGCCAGGGTGCCTGGGCCACAGTTTTCATTTATGCAAATTAAAGCCTCCTCATTTTAGACTAGTTTGGCATTGCTCCAAAGCTCTCTAATCTTTTCCCTATGCCTGTTTCAACTCCCGTTGCTGCAACAATTTCTGACTCGACTAGACGTCGTCCACGGGTGCTGGTGACGATGGGTGATCCGGCTGGGGTTGGCCCAGAGGTGGTCCTGAAGGCGCTGGCGCAGCGACATTTTGAGGCAGACATTACGGTGGTGGGCAACGCCGAGTTACTGCGATCGCAACAGGCCATCCTCCAGCAAAGGACGACGGCGCCCATGGCTGACCTGAACGATTGGGACGTGATTGACGTGCCGATGTCCGCTGAGCAGGCGAACCAGATTCAGCTAGGGGTGGGCAACGCAGCCAGCGGTGATATCAGCTTTCGGACGCTGAAGACGGCAATTGTGCACTGTTTGGAGCACGGCTACGATGCGATCGCAACGGCCCCCATTGCCAAATCAGCCTGGCACCAGGCAGGCCACACCTATCCCGGCCAAACCGAAGTGCTGGCGGAGGCCGCGGGGACTGACCGCTTTGGCATGTTATTCGTGGCCCGATCGCCCCACACCGGCTGGACCTTACGAACGTTACTGGCAACGACGCATATTCCGCTGCGGGCGGTGCCGGACGCGCTGACGCCAGGCCTAATGACGCAGAAGCTGGATTTACTGGTGGACTGTTTGCAAGGGCAGTTTGGTATCGAACATCCGAAAATTGCGATCGCAGGCCTCAATCCCCACAGCGGCGAACAGGGCAAGCTGGGCACTGAAGAGCAGGACTGGCTAGAAAACTGGCTGACCCAGGCACAGCAGCGCCGACCACAGGTAACCCTAGATGGCTTAGTCCCACCGGATACGCTCTGGGTTAAACCAGGCCAGGCCTGGCATAGCACAGGCCAAGCCCATGACGGATATTTGGCGCTGTACCATGACCAGGGACTAATTCCCGTAAAGCTACTGGCCTTTGATCTCGCGGTAAATACTACGATTGGTTTGCCGTTTATCCGCACTTCCCCCGATCACGGTACGGCCTTTGACATTGCTGGGCAGGGCATTGCCCGATCTGAAAGCATGATTGCAGCCCTATCTCTAGCCACAGAGCTCAGGGCAACTCATCTGTAGCTTTGACTAGACTTTTTTCTGCCCCATGTGATTTTTGAGACACAAGTTTCACACTCTCTCAAGGTTCTATGCCGAAAGGGCGATGCTTATTGGGAGAAAATAAGTAACGCACAATACTAAACTCCGTTTATCCGGTTTTCCTTTTGGGAAAGATCTGTAAAATTGAATACAGATACCTGCATTACAAAAATTACTTTTTAGTTTGAGTCGGGTTTCCGGATGTGAGTGGTTTCACACCTTACGTAGTTTGCTAGGTCACCGTTCAAAATTGCTAAAGGTCGAGCCGCATCGGCAGCCTAGCAAGATCAGCCTTACCATTGCTGGCTTGTGCATTCACTGAATTGAGCACCGCTTTACAAGACTGATTTAGACTGCCGTTCTTTAGACTGCTTCAGGAGTCCACCATGCTTCAATCGCTTAACTACTCAATTTGTACGATTCAGGACGAGGCCCGCGAGTTGGTTTTTCAGGGGCAGATCAGCCGGCATCAGCCCATTTATACGCTTTGTAAGTACATTCCCGCCCGGGCGTGGACAACCGTTGAAAGTGAGCTAGAGGCCAATGGCTTTTTACTTCGCGATCGCATTAGCGACCTGATGGGTCGCGAAGATTGGGAAAACGACTAGAACAAGCCCAATTGCTGGGGTTCAGTTACGGTATCCCACGGCAAGGGGGGCAATGCTGCCCCCGTTTGGGTGAGTAGGGTATGAAATCGGCGTGCGATCTCAGGCGACACAGTCTCATTGGGGCAATGCACAAAGAAGTACACGGTTGTGCCACGCTCCAGCCAATCCTTCACTTGCACCGTCCAGTTTTGGAGCGGTGCTTCGTTTTTGGATAGCTCCGGATGGCCGATGTAGCGCACCATAGCAAATGGGGCTGTCACCACCGACTGCAGCGGCACCTTGGGCTTGCGTCGCTCCGAATAAAACTGTGGGTCCGGCTCTCCGGTGGCGTACATCAACCGCGTATCCAGTAGGACTCGCCCCACCCCCAGACGGGTGAGCAGCGCATTCAGCTGAACCGCCATCTCGGGTTTGAACCAATCCAGATGGCGCACCTCCACGGCTAAGGGCACATCGCGATGGGGCCAACTTGTCAAAAATTCTGCGAAGTCCGTAAACGAAGCAGGGCTATAGCTCGGGGGCAACTGGGCAAAAATAGGGCCCAATCGATCACCGAGCCCTTTCATTAGATCGATAAAATTTAGCACCGCAGGCACATGCGGCATCAATACCCCGTTGTGGGTCGTGGTGCGGGGCAGCTTAGGGCAAAATCGAAAGCTAGCAGGCGTCATCGTAGCCCAACGCTGGACTGTTTCAGGGCTGGGGATGGAGTAAAAGGTGGTATTGCCCTCGACGGTGGTGAAGCGCTCGCCGTAAAGTTTGAGGAAGTCGCCGGGCCGACTCCCTTTGGGGTAGAAGGGGCCCACCCAATCTTTGTAGGCCCAGACAGCACAGCCAAGGTAGAAATCTGCAGACATTGCTCAGGGGGCAGCGGATACGTGCCCCAGTATTTCTCTCAATATCCTATTGTGCAAGGAACTCCCATAAGAGTGGACATTGCCAAGGTCAGCAACGCGACAGATGCTGCCGGGAGAGTCGCGGATAGTCTTTAGAGAATAGGGTGGTGCCTCAGTCCAGTCCCCATCACCATTTATTTGCCAATGGCTATATAGCCCTCATAGTCCTCGCCATATAGTCCTCGCCATCTACGTTTAAGACACCAAGTAACGCTATCCTGCTTGACACGTCAGGAAATAGCGTCGCAGCCTTGTCCCAACAGATCTGGCTGTGAAACCCTTGGTATGGTTGCCAAGTGGCCCGCAACCGCGCACAAACGTTTGTGGCAGTTGCGATATGAGGTAGCCCAGCGTTTGCGTCTTTTAGTCATGGTTAGGCCGGGGCATTCAATAACGTTTTTGCCTTTAATAACGTTTTTGCCTCCGTCTCAGCTACGCCTCAGGTCTATCGTTTCTAATAAACGTGTGAACCATCCAATTCGTCACGATGCCCTTTTTCCACAATCGTCCCAGCTGGCAACTGCCTGTCCGTGCCGCCACGTCCGAGTCTGCCTTCCTTAACCGGCGTCGATTTATGAAACTGGCTGCCGGAGCTGGGATTGGTGCAATTGCAGCCAATACGGCTAGCTGCTATCGTCGCCCCCTGACCGACGAAGCCCTTGAAAACTTGCAGGCCACCTATGGCAAACCGATTCGTAACTTTGCTAAACCGGCAGAATTTGCAGGGGAAGGGCTTACCCTGACCGAGCAAAAATGGGCTAGCCGCTTCAATAACTTCTACGAGTTCGGCCATCAGAAGACGATTTGGCGTGCGGCCCAGGCTCTACCCACGAATCCTTGGCAGGTGGAGGTCACGGGCCTGGTTAAAAACCCGAAAACCTACGATCTCGATGATTTGCTGAAATCTTTTCCCTTAGAAGAGCGCGTCTACCGATTTCGCTGCGTCGAAGCTTGGGCCATGGTTGTCCCTTGGCTGGGGTTCCCGATGAATAAAATTTTAGAAGCGGTCGAGCCGTTAGATGCGGCCAAATACGTTCGCTTTGAGTCCTACTTCAACCCAAGCGTGACCCGTGGTCCAGCCATTGGCGGGGGGAACCTCCCCTGGCCCTACCACGAAGGCCTGCGCATTGACGAAATGGCCAACGAGTTAGCCTTTTTCGCCGTGGGCATTTACGGGCGGACCCTACCCAAACAGCACGGCGCCCCCATTCGCATGGTGGTGCCCTGGAAGTACGGCTTCAAGGGGGCAAAGTCGGTGGTAAAAATTGAGTTTGTCGAAACTCAGCCCACCACCTACTGGAACACCATTTCACCCAACGAATACGGCTTTGAGTCCAACGTGGACCCAGAGGTATCCCATCCGCGTTGGAGCCAAAAGCGCGAACGAATGGTGGGAGAGGGCAATAATTGGGATTGGGTCAAGCAGGATACACTGCCTTACAACGGCTACGGCGAATATGTAGCTGACCTATATGTCTGATCTCTCAGCCTTCCTGCGATGCACCCCGACGTAATGCATATTGCTGACCCCGACGCCATCAACGTGACGATGAGCTTCCTTTATCACGGCCTACGCATTCAAATCACAACCGGCCAAGACCGTGGTGTGACAGTTTATTCCGCCTGGGTAGACCATGCCACGGGCAGCGCTGTGGCCGTGCCAGCGGCATATTCAAAAAATGAAGCGATTACGCGGGCGAAAACCTGGGTACGACGTAATTTCGCAGTGTAGGCCAAACCCACTCAAGCCCTCCACCGCTTCACCGCCTCCCACCTCACCGAGGGTAGCGTCCCATCCCTCTACGGTTATCCCCCCGCTTTTTACCTCCCCAGGGTGGCGGTGCTTATATACGATAGATAAATAGGTATCTTTATAGCCTGTGCCGCGCAGGCAGCGAGTATAGTAACCTCGTGCCCGTGGCACCCACCCCGTTCGGAATCGCAGTACTGGCTCGACATGTTCAAAAAACTATTTGGCGACCCTAACAGTCGCAAACTCAAGAAGTATCAGCCCGACGTCAAGGAAATCAACCTGCTCGAAGAAGACATGCAGGCGCTTTCTGACGAAGCGCTGTCAGCCAAGACTGACGAATTTCGTAAGCGGTTGGACGAGGGCGAAGACCTCGACGATATTTTGACCGAAGCCTTTGCGGTCATTAGAGAAGCGTCCAAGCGGGTACTGGGGCTACGCCACTACGACGTCCAACTCATCGGCGGCATGGTGCTCCACGAGGGGCAGATTGCCGAAATGAAGACGGGTGAGGGTAAGACACTGGTCTCGACGCTGCCAGTGTACCTGAATGCACTGACGGGCAAGGGCGCACACGTGGTCACGGTAAACGACTACCTGGCCCGACGCGATGCGGAGCTGATGGGGCAGGTACACCGCTTTATGGGCTTAAGTGTGGGTCTGATTCAGCAGGGCATGTCCCCCAGTGAGCGGATGAAGAACTATCGCTGCGATATCACCTATGGGACAAATAGCGAATTTGGCTTTGACTATCTGCGCGACAACATGGCGACAGATATCAATGCCGTGGTGCAGCGACCGTTCAACTTCTGCGTCATTGACGAGGTGGACTCGATTTTGATCGACGAGGCTCGCACACCGCTGATTATTTCGGGTCAGGTGGAGCGGCCCAGCGAAAAGTACGTTAAGGCTAGCGAGGTGGCCCGTGGGCTGGAGGCCGAAACCGACTACGAGGTGGACGAAAAGGCCCGCAACGTTCTCCTGACGGACGAGGGCTTTGAAAAAGCCGAGAACTTGCTGGGCGTCACGGACCTATTCGACGCTAAAGACCCCTGGGCGCATTTCATCTTTAACGCGGTGAAGGCAAAGGAACTGTTTGTTAAGGATGTGAACTACATCGTGCGCAATAGCGAAATCGTTATTGTGGACGAGTTTACGGGGCGAGTGATGCCCGGTCGTCGCTGGAGCGACGGCTTGCACCAGGCAATCGAAGCTAAAGAACATGCCGAGATTCAACCCGAAACCCAGACCCTAGCCTCCATCACTTACCAGAACTTCTTCCTGCTGTATCCCAAACTGTCTGGGATGACCGGCACCGCCAAAACAGAAGAAGCGGAATTCGAGAAAATCTACGACCTTGAAGTCACCATTATTCCGACCAACCGCCCGATTGCGCGGGACGACATGGCGGATGTGGTTTACAAAACCGAAGAAGCAAAGTGGCGGGCCTTGGCCCAAGAATGTGCCGATATGCACGAGGCCGGTCGTCCAGTGCTCGTAGGCACCACTAGCGTAGAGAAATCCGAGGTGCTATCGGTACTGCTACAGCAGTTAGAGGTACCCCACAACCTGTTGAATGCAAAACCCGAGAACGTCGAGCGGGAATCGGAGATTGTTGCCCAGGCCGGTCGCCGGGGTGCAGTTACCATTGCCACCAACATGGCCGGTCGCGGCACCGACATCATTCTGGGGGGCAACGCCGACTACATGGCTCGCCTGAAAGCGCGCGAGTACTTTATGCCGCGCTTGGTGAAGCCCGAGGACGATGAGTTTTCTGTGGCTCAGGTGCCCTTAGCCAAAGGCAAGAAACGCCCAGCCCAGGGCTTTGAACCTGGCAAGAAGGTGAAAACCTGGAAGGCTTCACCGCAGATCTTCCCAACGGAACTCTCTGGCGACACCGAACAGGTCCTAAAAGATGCCGTTGATTTTGCCGTTAAGGCCTATGGTTCCCAGAGCTTATCTGAGCTAGATGCTGAGGATAAGGTTGCCGTCGCAGCCGAAAAAGCCCCCACCGAAGACCCGGTGATCGAGAAGCTGCGTGACGCCTACAGCAAAATCTACGATGAGTACGACCAGTTCACCTCCGTTGAGCACAATGAGGTAGTCGACCTGGGCGGCCTGCATGTGATTGGCACCGAGCGGCACGAATCGCGCCGAGTCGACAACCAGTTGCGAGGCCGGGCCGGACGTCAGGGCGACCCGGGCTCTACCAAGTTCTTCCTCAGCTTGCAAGACAACCTGTTGCGCATCTTTGGCGGCGATCGCGTCGCGGGTTTGATGAACGCCTTCCGCGTGGAAGAGGACATGCCCATTGAGTCTGGCATGCTGACCCGCTCCCTAGAGGGCGCTCAGAAGAAAGTGGAGACCTACTACTACGACATTCGTAAGCAGGTGTTTGAATACGACGAGGTGATGAATAACCAGCGTCGTGC
>JBCBOC010000277.1:0-5746 GCA_039821475.1 Cyanobacteria bacterium J06632_22
CACCGGGTTTGTCAGGCCGAAATTCTCGATATTTACGACCACAAACACAAGGAACTGTCTGAGGCAGATAAGGCGGCTGGACTCACTAAAATGAGCATTGACATTACCAAGGCCCTATTCCGGAAACTAGCTATTCATGGTCATGTGCTCACCAAGGAGACTTTCCGCACCATCAAGGCCACCTACTACCGCACGGCTCTGGATCTGGTGGCTGTTTATCAAAATGATGCAATGGTCAACGCCCTACGGTTTGACCGCCACGCGGAGGAGCAGGCGGTAGAGGCCTTTGCGGACTGCATTATGGAAGCGGGGGACCTTTACATGGCGAACCCGAAAGAAACGCCCTTTATTCATTCCTGGGAGCGGATTCAGAGCGCTGTGCCAGATTTTCTGACGCGATTTACTAAAGCAGTGGAAGAGGATAATTTAGATCCGACGCTTTGAAAAGGATGCCATGACGCTTACGACTGGTTAGATTGCCTGCATTTTAGCAATACGGCATGACAGGCTGCCGCACCGTCACAAGCGACCTTTCCGGTAGTGGTGACGATGCTACAGCCCCGTGGCTCAGCTGCTGCGCTTTTGCAACACTTTGCGCCCCATCACCACGCCCATCAGGGCCAGGCTAATGACGCTGGTGGGTTCAGGGACTGCTGTGGGGGGCTCGGTGACGGGCTGCACTTCGACTGCGCCAATGTCGGCTTGGCCCACTTCGCGGGGCAGGCCGCGCTGATCGGTGAGCAGGCTTTGGGGGTTTGCGCCCATGTCGATGGCGGGGCTGCCGGGTAGGGGCGACTGGGTAAAGGTGGGGCCGCCGTTATTTTGGAGGGGGCCGAGTAATGGGTCGACGGGGCTGGCGGTGGTGCCGACTTTGTTGCCGTTGACGCCATCAGCAATATTAAAAGCTCCATTGCCAGTATCATCACCAGCGCCGATGATGTTGCCTGTGCCAGAAGCGCTACTGAATATGTCATCATCATCAGCCAAAAAGCTAGATGAATTGAGAAAAATGTCAGCTCCTGCGGCATTAACAGTATTACCGGCAATGATTGAATTATTAGTGTTCAGGGTAACACCATAAAAAAAGACCCCCACAGCGTAGATGCCGCCACCTTCTGAATCACCCGCAGTAGTTGAGTTCCCCGAAACAGTACTGTTGCTAATGTTCAGTCTGCCGGCTGAATGATAAATGCCGCCACCTTCTGCTCCTCCGCCAGAGGTAGAATTACCTGAAATAGTGCTGTTACTTATAGTCAGCGATCTTCCTTGAATGGAAATACCACCGCCATCCGCAGCATCTCCAGAGGTAGAGTTCCCGGATACCGTGCTGCTGCTGAGAGATATGGAGCTACGGCCACCATAGATGCCGCCACCTCGTGCAACATCTCCAGTTGTTGAATTCCCAGAGATAGTACTGTTTATAACATCTACAGAAGCGGTATAAAAGCTGTTTGAACCGATACCACCGCCCGATGAAAAACTGCCTGATGTAGAGTTGTTAGAAACTTTACTATCAATTACTCTCAGCCTGTTGTAGCCGTTGAATATACCACCACCCTGTGCAGAATCTCCAGAAGTTGAGTTGCCTGAGACGATGCTGTTGCTTACGGTCAGGTTCTCAAAACTGCGGATACCGCCGCCGCTGGCTTCAAAGCCCCCTTCTGTTAGACCACCTGTAGTCGTCAGACTGTCAAGGGTAACATTGAGCGGGTTAGAGAAATCATTACCATCGTCAATATTAAACACGCGGGACATTTGCTGCGCGTCAATCGTCAACAGGTCTGCGCCGGGGCCAAGAATGCTGAGGCTGTCGGTAATCAACAGTTCGCCGCCAATGAGGCTTATGGTGCCGCTAAGGCCAGGGTCAAACTCAATGGTGTCTGCCCCAGCCATTGCGTTGGCCTGGTTGATAAAGTCGCGCAGGCTGCCTGCACCAGCGTCGAGCAGGTTGGTAACGGTGAAAGTGGCCATAGTTAATATCTGCTGTTGTTTACAAATTCTTTAAAGGGCAGCTGAGCATGTGACAACACACAACAGTAAGCTTTGCCGACGCACTCTGGGGCACGACAGACGCTTAGCCTTAGCCACTGGGCTGAGGACATTTTTGAGGCTAGAGCATTTGACTCTGAAGCAGAGCCGCGCACAACCGCTTGCACGCAATTGCTACGGCTCTATTCAAAACGTGTCAGGCGATTGATCAAGCGACACCCGACCCACCACAGTGGGTTCAATACAAGCGTGAGGTGAGTAACGCCTAAGTAGGGCTTGCTGAAAAAGTCTAATCCGGTCTTTTTAGGGCTGAAACCACGTAGATACGTTGTCTTTTCAGCCTGTGTCGAAAGGTAGGTGCAAGGTAGACTTGGCTGAAACGGCGAAAAACCGTTAAACGACCTTGCACTTAGTCCCACAAAAATCAGCTATAACGACCGTTTATCAGTATTTTTGACTTTTTCAGCAAGCCTTAAGTAGGTCGCTCTAAGTGAAGGTCAGACCAAGAGTATTCGGTATCAGAAGATAGGAGGCAGAATACAGGAGGCTCCTGACTCCTATCTCCTATCTTCTGATGGCATAGCCGATCCAACAGATAATTGAGCGAACCTACTTAACAAAGCGCGTTGGCAGTGAAAATGGGGGCAGATACAGGTAGGGCAACCTTTATTGACATAAAACCTGAAGCAGCTAAACCCTCGGTAACCACAACTATGTGAATCAACCGAAGCAAGATGACTACAGCTTCTATTTTCCTAATTATGTACGTTGTTCCACGGAAACCGACAAGCCTTACCTACGCACATTCACACAAACTATAAACTCAGATAAACGCCCGTCTCGGTATGTTCTACAGGTAAGACGGACAAACGCTTGAGCCAGCAAGTGGTCTATATCTTTGATGTCAGCGCCTATGTTCTCTAGAGTGTGTACAGCCCGACCGTAAGCTTTATTTAGCGATACCGTTGGATACTTACCAGACATTTTTTCAGTATGAGTTTGCCCAAGCTGCGGTAGACCGATACGGACTATCTATACTGGTATACGAGCCCGTAAGCGAGATTGTCACCGCATGGATAGATTAACTCAATACCGTACTCAGGTTCAGGCATTACTGCGCAGATACGCGTCAGAAGACACTGGCAGCGATGCTGTTGAAGTACAGCTTCTGTTCGATACTGAGCGAGATCATTACCAATGGATGAACATCGGCTGGGAAGGATTCAACCGCATTTATCGCTGTATCGTTCACTTTGATATAAAAGACGATAAGGTTTGGCTACAACAAAACCTGACTGACGAAAACCCTGCCGAGGACTTAGTCGCGCTAGGGATTCCGAGGGAGGATATTATCTTAGGCCTACAGCCCCCCTGCAAGCGGAAATATACCAACTATGGCAATGCCGCAGTTGCTGATGCGACTATGCAGCTCAATGTTGCTAGCTAGGTTGTGCTGCTGGCATTGCTACATCTTTCAGCGCCTCATCTGGCAACGCATAGGACGTTTTCAAAAAGTCTGATGTGGGCTCTAGTACCTCTGGAAACTGGCTGTGGGCCAGCACACTCACCGCAAAAATCTCCTGCACGCCGCTTTCAAACTTCAAAAACGCCACCGTCTGCCCCGTGCGAATATCCACCACCCACACCCCACAGGTGCGCTCCGTCAGCCGCTCAACTAGGGGAATGCTGCCAAAGGTTGCAGACTCGCGCACCTGGGATAGCCCAATAAAAGCATAGGGACCGTAAAAGTCCAGACCGCGTGTAAAGCCGGGGAACTGCGCCACCGTGGTCACCTTACCCGTGTCAATATCTACCGTGGCCAAGCTGCCCTGGCCCGACTCTAGCACCCACAGCTTGCCGTCGTACCAGCGAGGCGAGTGGGGCATCGATAGCCCCCGACAGACAAACTCGCTGCTGGGCACATCCATAATCACGCCGCCGGCAGCCTTGTTCTCTCGCCAGCCGCCGCCCGTATCCGTGGTGCCCAGGGCGGTCACGTACTTGGGTTTGTCGTCCACAATGGCGAGCCCATTTAGGTGACAGCGGTCGTCCGGGCTATAGCCGGTAATAAACGGGGGCCGCCAGCGCGGCACAAAGCTATAGGCCAAATCGGGCGTACATAGGCAAGAAAAGCGGGTATTCACAATCCACAGCTCGTCTTTTGACCAGCCCATTTCGTGGATGTCAATATCGCCCGTGATATGGATATTGCGAATTAGGTAGCAGGCATCGTGCTTGCCGGGGGGATCCAGTTTGGGGGCCACGGCCTCTAGGTTGTAAAACTCCACCAGTTCGTGGGCGGTGCCCAGGGCCAGCCGCGTGGCATCTACCGCCATGCCCATAGGCCGACTGTACTGGCGAAAGTGGGTATTTACACTACCGCCGTCAGCCCGGACGATAATCAGCTTCCCGGCCTGGTAGGTAGACACCATCAGCGAAAACTGACCGCTGGTGAGCAGTTCACCCAGGCTGTGGGTGTGGACCGAATCAAGGTCAGTAGCAGCAGAGAGTGTCATTGGATCAAAGGGGGTGATTCGGCGCAGCGCATGGGTTTGCGCCTACCTCAACATGCCCACAAGTAACAATCGCACCAACGTTACGGTGGCGTCCCCAACGCTAGGGGCAAAACATATTAACTTTATTAACTTTCAGACGTTTCGCTAGCAGGTCAGGAAGGGTTGCTAGCGGCTAGCGACGCTAAGCCAATGCACCCGAAGCAGGCTGGTTCGTAATCCACACTGACTGATAGGGCTTCAGCGTAAACGTCTTAGCCGCTGGGTCAATATCGTTCCCACTGATCAGGTCTACCCAGGGGTCAGTACCGATGAGATTAATATCTTGCAGGACAATATCCTGTGGAGCAGCAGTGAGATTATGAATAGAGAAAATACTCTGATCGCGGTCAAGGCTCTGCCGCCAGAAGCCAAATAGCGCATGGCCCAGTTGCAAAGTGTATTGGGTTGCGTTGGGGTGAAAGGCAGGCTGCTGGCGGCGAAGCTGAATCAGACGAGACAGTTCCTTAAGAACAATCGTCTGGGGAGAGTGCGGATCTTTTAGTTGGTCAATGAGAGTTTGGTACTCCCAGCGGCGACGGTTAATAGAGCGGTTCCGACCAGTCTGGGCCACCCCTTCGTAGTCGTTCGATGTGGCCAGCAGGCTATGAATGTAAAAGGCAGGAATGCCTTCCAAGGACATCATGATGGTCTGAGAACAAAGAAACCGCGGGATCTGCCACTCATCTTCGCCCTGGGCTGTGCCCTTCATGGCATCGAACAGGGAAATGTTGATCTCATAGGGGCTCTCGGTCCCGTCAGACTTGGCCCGCATGCTGATTTTGCCGCCAAATTCCTGCATGCACCGCAACAGATCATCATATTCTTTCTCGTCCAACAGTCCCTCAGTGGGCCGCATGCCAATACCATCGTGGGAGGCCGTAAAGTTAAAGTAGGCACAGCCCAGCGGAGCTGGGGGCATGCTCATCATCCAGGTTTTAAGGTGGTCTGAGCGACCCTGGAGCAGCGCGTTCACCACGAGCGGTGGCAGACTGAAGTTGTAAATCAGGTGCGCTTCATTACGGTTGCCAAAATACGTGAGATTTTCGCGATTAGGCACATTGGTTTCCGTCACCAAGATGGCATCCGGCTTGGCAATGGCCACCACCTCTCGAATGAGTTTGATCAGCTGGTGGGTTTCTTTTAAGTGAATGCAAGGGGTACCCAACCGCTTCCACAGATAGCCAATGGCGTCTAGACGCAGG
>JBCBOC010000051.1:0-11049 GCA_039821475.1 Cyanobacteria bacterium J06632_22
ATCAGATTTTGCTGTAGCCAGGGATGGCGACGGCGATGTTCGCGGAGGGCCAGATGGAAATAGCTGACCTCTGGGTTGAGCTGCCCATAGTAGCCCCCGACATTACAGAGATCGTGGCCATCTTCCATAAAGGCCATGGCAAACTGCTTGAGTTTGGGCACATCCAACGTCGCGAGGAAGCGCGGCAGCGAGGGCTCCGCCAAGACGTCCTCTAGGGTGGGAATCTCGCAGTCAATGCCGTTATCACTGAGACAGTGGCGGCAGATCTCTGCAACGGCTTGCAAATCATAGTCCGTGGCCACCATTGCATCCTGCAGGGCATGGGCAAAATCCCGCAGCTGGGCGTAGGTGGCAAAGCCCAGACCCTTGAGCCGTGGGAAAAGCCCGTCCTGTGGGTAGTGTTCGGGCTCAATTTGCCAATCGAGGAAGCCGACTTCCTCTGAGACGACTTTGACCCCGTAGCGGTCGTCTGTATTTCTAAAGAAGCCCCAAGGCGTGCCAACATTAGCGTTGAGGAAGTCCATGGGCAGCCCTGGACTGAAGGCATAGACCCAGAGCTGAGTGGCAGGGTTGTTATAGGCCTTGTGTAGGACCTGGGGGCGAGTGCCGCCCAGGTTCCAGTTAACGGCGTATTCGGTTTCGTCCACCTGGTTGCCCCGGCGGACCGTGTCGTGGTTGCCGCAGCCGGTAATCCAGTGATCGCCCTGGTA
Source organism: Cyanobacteria bacterium J06632_22 (assembly GCA_039821475.1). Classification (GTDB taxonomy): domain Bacteria; phylum Cyanobacteriota; class Cyanobacteriia; order Phormidesmidales; family Phormidesmidaceae; genus CAWUKV01. Next base: position 711 of record JBCBOC010000051.1, read on the forward strand.
AATCACCTCGCATACCCGCCGCCACTTGCGGTCCCAGAAGCCCTGCAAGCTTGGGGTATTGTGGGCAAAAATCAGCGGTCCCCATTGGAAGGAATCAGGCTTCTGTTCGATCAGCTCTCGATAGCGAGAGATTTCTTCCCAGCCCTCCTGGGGCCACGGGCGTCCATCCTCAAAAATTGTGAACATCAGCCGACGGTAGCCGCCAATATTCTGGACCACGTCGCTCATGGCCAGTAAGTAGGCATCGTCCTGCTCTACCCGGTCTGAGAGGGGGTTAAAAAAGCGGAAGTCCTGACCACCGTCAACACGGATGCCGTCTGCGCCCGTGTTGATTTTTCGTCGCTGCATTTCTAGCAGAATTGCGCGGACCTGGGGGGACTGGTGGTTCAGGTCCTGGCCATACATGTTGGGGCCCTTGAGGAACTGATGGGTGAGCAGTTCTAGGGACTGGTTGTCGGCATGACCGTAGACCAGATCGTAAATCAGTAAGATGGGCCCTTGGGAGAAATTGTGTAGGGTCGCGATAAAGTCTACGACTTCGTCAGGGCGTAGACTGCCTAGCACCGCTGGGTTAGTGGTGCCGGAGCCCAAAATGGGCACATCGTATCCCCAGTTTTGAGTGTTGGGCTTACGCAGGTTGACCGTGAGTTTGGACGTCTTGTCGGTGTCCTCGCGGGGCTCTTCGAGCGTCGCCGCTGGGCCTGGGGTCAAGCAGGCAGCGGCCAAGGGGCCAGAGGACAGTCCTTCACCGGGTGCGATCGCAAAAAACTCGTGCTCTAAGTTGGTATCCTCTCGGCGGTACTCAATGGTGGGCTCCACGGGTAGCAGCTGAATGGCATCGTACCCGGCGTAGACGGCTTCGTCGGGGGTCAGCGGCTCGCTGCGCACCAACTTGTCGGAGATGCGCTGATAGATCTGGGTGAGCCCTTCCAGGGTGCCTTCCGGTGAGGCGGTCTTGACGTGGATCTGGAGGATATTGGTGGGTGTTGGCTCGCGGGGAATCTCGCTGTCGGTTTTATTGACGCCACGCTGACGGAAGTAGGCTCGGTCTTGTCGTTCGCGCTGAATCCGATGCATGTCGTACAGCTCGGCAGGGGCAAAGACCCCGTAGGGCAACGAGTAGGCTAATGGGTCGCGAATGATGCGAATACGGCCTTCAGGATCGACATAGCGGAGCCAATAGAAGCTGCCGGCCTGGTGTCGTCGTCCGGGCTTCAGACCTTCAATCACCGCCCAAACAAATTCCCCCTGTTTGGCGACGGGTACCCGCACCCGGTCAAAGTGGACGGTTTGTTCTGTGGCTCGAAAGTCGATGGGTTCGCAGGGCGTGTAAACTTCCAGCTCAATTTTGTACTCGGACTGGATAATGTCGCCCGCCAACTCCGGCGTCCAAAAGCCAAATTCTGTAAACCGATCGCGCCGGTAGTTGGCCCCGAGTCGTCGCGCCAGCCGCCGTGCTTTTTCAAAGTATGTGGCTCCCGATCGCTGAATACTGTCAGCCCAGGCCAGCAGACTTTGGGTTTCATCTTCAACCAAATGGATGCGCTTAGAACGGACGGCGATCACGGTAGGCGTCTCCGACAGACGTGGATTAGCTCAGATTTAGATATAAATGCGGGCACGATTAAATACGGGCACGATTGAAGTGATATCGCGACGAGGCTGCCCTTAAAGGGGTAAGGCGACCTCAGACAGGCTGCCCAGAAATGTCTCTCAATAAATCCCCTAAAGAAACGCGTAAATATTAAAGAACTGCGGGCGATAGCCGACTATCTCTAGGGTCGTAGGGAGCCAGGGCTGGAGAGGCAATCGGTTTGGAATCAGTGGCCTTATGAGCGTGGCACCGGTTGAGGGCTGACGATCTTCTGTTGTGAAGATGGTGTGTCATCAACCTTGCCCCCGTCTCGAACCTTGCCCCCGTCTCGAACGGTCGTTTTCCCTAGAAAACGCTGTAGATTTCAATCTAGGCCCGGTTTAGAGCGCTGCTTAGAGCGCTTGCTCCCAGCCTGGGCTTCGCCACAAAGATAGGCCGCAAGAACACTAAAAATGTCTCTTGAGACGCGATGTAGCGGTTTTGTACGCTAGCCCTTGGGTATAGATCGCCACCTAGAGAAAAACTGGAGAAAAATAAAATCAATCATTTTTTGTAATGGCTTCATGCTAACAGTTTTAACTGCGATTTTGTCGTCCCTCGGCTATGGCGGATCGGTGTTTATCAAGTGTTTATCAAGTGGTTGTCAATGGCGGGCAGGGGCTAAATTCTCTTCGGTGAGGAAGCTGCTAATCCCGTCCGTAATTTCGGCGAAAAGCCCTGTTATTCGGACCTCTGCGGTCTGACGTCCATTTGCAAAACTTAACTCTGTGATGTATCGTGCAGTCCTGTATCGGGCTGTTCACACACCGACGTAGGAGCGCTGCCATGAAATCCTCTCTAGTGATTCTGTACCACCGTGAGCCCTACGATGAGGTGGTCGAAAACGGCAAGATTTATTATCGCGACAAAAAAAGTCCTAACGGTATTGTTCCGACTCTAAAGAGCTTTTTTGCCAATGCTGACCAGAGTACTTGGGTGGCTTGGAAGCAGGTCAAAGATCTGAAAAAGCCTGGCTTTGTCGATCGGGTCACGATGGAGGGCGGCAAAGATAGCTGCGTTGTCCGTCGCATTCCCCTGTCGGCAGAACAGGTTAAAAACTTCTATCACATCACCTCGAAGGAGGCCTTTTGGCCAATTCTGCACTCCTTCCCCGAGCATTTCACCTACGACAGCTCTGACTGGGAGAATTTCCAGCATATTAATCGCCTCTTTGCTGAGGCTGCCTGCGAGGATGCGGCAGACGACGCCCTGATCTGGATTCACGATTACAACCTGTGGTTAGCGCCTTACTATATCCGCCAAAAAATGCCGGATGTAAAAATTGCTTTCTTCCATCACACCCCCTTTCCCGCCGCAGATGTGTTCAACATCCTGCACTGGCGCAATGCCATCATCGACAGCCTGCTGTGCTGTGATCTCTGCGGCTTCCATATTCCGCGCTATGTGCAGAATTTTGTGTCAGCCGCTCGCAGTTGCCGCGAGGTTGACATTGTTGAGCAGGTACCGGTGCCCGATGCCTTTACCAAGGTCGGCACGGCGTTGGCAGAGCCCGAAATGGTCACAAAGCTACGGCACAATGGCCGGATTGTGACGATTGACGCTTTTCCGGTGGGGACCAGTCCTCAAAAGATTCGCGATGTGGTGATGCAGCCTGCGGTGCAGGACCGGGTCAAGGCGCTGCGTGCTGAAATTGGCGATAACAAGCTGATTATGTCCGCTGGGCGGGTGGACTATGTTAAAGGCGCCAAGGAAATGTTGGCCTGCTACGAGCGACTGCTGGAGCGTCGACCCGACTATATCGGCAAAGTTAATCTCATGATGACCGCCGTGAAAGCGGCTAAGGGTATGCGGGTCTACCGCAAGGCCCAGGAAAAAATTGAGCAGCGCGTGGGCCAGATTAATGGTCGCTTTGGCACCCTCAATTGGACGCCAGTGCAGATTTTCACAGAGCCGCTGCCCTATAACGATCTGATGGGGCTGTACAAGGCTGCTGATGTTTGCTGGATTTGTCCGTTGCGGGATGGTTTGAATCTGGTGGCAAAGGAGTACATCGCCGCCCACGGCGGTGAGGATGGCACCTTGATTCTGTCGGAGTTTACTGGGTCAGCGGTGGAGTTGCCGGACGCCCTGTTAACCAACCCCTATTCCTCTAAGCGCATGGATGAGTGCATTGATGCCGCGTTGGAGATGACGCCCGCAGAGCAGGCTGAGCGTATGGCCAAGCTACATAAGGCGATTTGTCGTTACGACGTGCAGCAGTGGGCTAACCACCTATTTAGAGAGGCTAAGGCCACGATAGCCAAGCCAGAGGAGAAAACACTAACGGCGGTTTAGGGACGAGACCCCGTGACATGAATCCCTTGGCATGGATCCCGTGACATGAATCCCTTGGCATGAATACAGTGTCCCTGAACAGCAATACGCTATGCTGTGCCGCCTGAGTTTCTGAGGTGGCACAGCATAGTTTCAAAGGGGTGTTTTTGCGGAGTCGCTATGTTTCTGTGACGGATTTAGAAAATAAAATCCTGAAGATAGATCCCGCCTCCTAAAAACTGTGGCATCTTGAGAGCGTAGGACTGTGGGTCCTCGTTTAGGTTTGCGTGCCAGCAGGCCGCCGATGCTATTGGAATAATCGACATGCCAGACTACTCCGCTATTGCCGCCCAGTCCTACGATCTAATTGTTATTGGGGGCGGTATCAACGGCGTGGCCGTCGCCCGCGATGCGGCCCTGCGTGGGCTTAAGACAGTTCTGATCGAAAAGAGTGACTTTGGGGCAGGAACAACAAGTTGGTCCAGCCGATTGGTTCACGGTGGGCTGCGGTATTTAGAGTACTTTGAATTTAATTTGGTGAGAGAATCGCTGCGAGAAAGAGAGATTCTGCTGCAGTCAGCGCCGCACCTGGTTAAACCGATTGAAATGACGATTCCTGTCTATGGGCAGGGGGCGCGCAGTTACTGGGAAATTCAGGCAGGGATGGTGCTCTATGACCTGCTCAGCTATGACAAAACCTTGCCCAATCACCGGATGTTGGGGGCGGCTAAGCTCAAGCAGCTCTTTCGTCATCTAGAGCCTCAAGGCTGTAAGGGGGCTGCACAGTATTATGACGGTCAGGTGGAGTATGCCGAGCGGCTGTGTCTGGAGATTGTTTTATCTGCCCAGGCCGCAGGGGCAGATATGCTCAGCTACGTGACCGTGACCGAGCTCAAGCGCGACGGGCAACGCATCACCGCCCTGACCTGCCGGGATAGCGAAACGGGCGAGATTTTTACCGTCAACGGCAGCCGCCAAGCGGTGGTCATTAACACTTCTGGTCCTTGGGTCGATCAGGTGTGCGGTCGGGGCGTGCGGGGCGAATCTCCGGCGCCGGTGGGGACCACCCGCAAGATTGGTGGCACAAAGGGCAGTCACTTATTTGTGGAGCGCTTTCCCGGTGCGCCGACCCAGGCGCTGTACGTTGAAGCGTTGACCGACGGTCGACCGTTTTTCATTTTGCCTTGGCTAGACCTGTGTTTGATTGGGACAACAGATATTCGCTTCGATGGTGATTTGGAGAAAATTTGTGCCAGTGATGAGGAGATTGATTACCTCTTGCAGGAGACGAATCGGGTGATTCCTTCGGCGCAGCTGCACCGTGATTCCGTGGTGTTTACCTATGCTGGGGTGAGGCCACTGCCCTATTCCGAAGGTAAGAAGACCAGCAGTATCACCCGCAGTCATGTGCTGTATGACCACCGCGCAGAACAGGTGGAGAATATGGTGTCGCTGATTGGCGGTAAGCTCACCACCCATCGTCAGGTGGGTGAGGAGATGGTGGACGCTGCCTTGAAAAAGCAGCGGCGGCCCATCGGTAAAAGTCCTACGCGCACTGCGCCGTTACCGGGTGCAGTGCCTCAGGCGAGTGAACCTCAGGCGCAGCATCGCGATGTTATGGCCTATCTGGCGACGATATATGGGACTCGCGCGGCTGCCGTATTGGCGCTAATGGCAGAACACCCTGAGCTGGGTGAGCCGATTGTCGATGGGCTGCCCGACATCAAGGCTCAAATTGTCTATTCGGTCCAGTCGGAAATGGCGCGGACGTATTTAGATATCTGTCGGCGACGGACGGCCCTGGCTGTGCGAGCCAATTACGGGATTGATGCCTTGCCGGTATTGGAGACGGTGCTGAAACAGTATTGTGGATGGTCCCAGAATCAGTGCGATCGCAACCGCATTGAGTACGTCCAGTACATGCGAGATAACTGCATTCCGGACTATCATCTGCACCGCTACGAATCTCTGGTGCCCGCGTCTGTGGGATAGGCGCTTGGGGATAGCCCCCCTATAGGTCGGATCGGTGGGTGTTAGCATCTATGGGTTAATAGAGTATCTAAGAACCCGCACGATACCGACAGGAGAATACCGTGGTTGCTGCATCTGAAATGCCGACTGTCCCCTTGGCCGAGGCCCTGAAACAAACGGCGCGGGTCACTGTCCTGGGCGCAGGGGCCTGGGGAACGGCACTGGCCCGAATTGCCTTGAATAACGGCAATCTGGTGCAGATCTGGTCGCGGCGGGGGCCCCTGGATCTGGCCCAGGCCGTTACCGATGCAGATATCGTGCTGATGGTCATTTCCATGAAGGGGGTGGCCGCCCTAGCCCAGCAACTGCAAGCGGCTGGGGTCTCGCCGTCGACCATTCTGGTCACGGCAACGAAGGGACTCGATCCAGAAACCACGCGCACCCCATCTAAAATCCTGCGTGATACCTTCCCTGAGAACCCGGTCGTTGTCCTGTCAGGGCCCAACCTTTCTAAGGAAATTGAGGCGGGGCAGCCTGCGGCAACGGTGGTGGCCAGTGATAATGCTGCGGCGGCTGCCCAGGTGCAGCAAGTGTATTCCTCCGAGACATTTCGGGTTTACACCAGTAACGATCCAATTGGGGCGGAGCTGGGCGGCACCCTTAAAAATGTGGTTGCGATCGCAGTGGGCGTTTGTGATGGCCTCAAGTTGGGGTCTAACGCAAAGGCCGCATTGATTACCCGTGCCATCCCTGAGATTATCCGCGTGGGCGCGCACTTTGGTGCCAATGTCGAAACCTTTTACGGTCTGTCGGGGCTGGGTGATTTGCTGGCTACCTGCGATAGCCCCCTGAGCCGTAACTATCGGGTTGGCCTAGGGCTGGCCCAGGGTAAAACGCTACCCGAAATCCTAGAGGACCTGGGGAGCACAGCCGAGGGGGTAAACACTGCCCACGTACTGATGGACATCGCCAACCGAGAACAGATTCCGGTGCCGATTGCCCGCCAGGTGCACCGTTTGCTCACGGGCAAAATCACGCCTAAAGCGGCGGTAGAAACGCTAATGGAGCGAGATTTAAAGCCAGAATACTGCGACCTAAGCGATCATCGTTGAGCGGATTTCCCTAGGGCGTTCCGGAGATTAGCCCATCGTCGTCTGAGGGGTGGGGCTTGACTGGCACGGGTCGCCAATGTGTTGCCGGGGCAAGTTGTAAGCCCGGTAGGCTGGCATCCACAATAAAAACCCCCCTGGCGCTACCGGTTACGCCACTGGGGCGATTGAGCCCAGAGACTAGGGTCTGGCAGTGGTGCGATCGCAAACAGAGTCGCTTGACTTTATGGTTATACGTATCGGCAATGAGTAGGCCTTCACCTTGCGCCACATCATCCAGCGCCACATCATCCAGCGCCACATCCAGCGGATGTTGCAGCCGTACCACCGCACCGGTACCGTCCTGGTCGCCGTAGTCAAACAGGGCGCCGCTACCGCAAAGGGTTTCGACCCTCGGATGGGTTCCCAGACGGACGCGACGAATGCTACTGGTTTCACTATCGGCCACATACAGACACTGACCATCAGTGGCTAAGCCGCTGGGCTGGGCAAAGGCGACAACGGTGCGATCACCATCCACACAGCCCTCTGCCCCGGTGCCCAGGTAGGTCTCTAGCCGCTGGCGCTTCAGGTCCATCACCCAGATTTGATGCGCTCCAGCCATGGCAATGTACAGTTGCTGCTCGACCAGGGCTAAATCCCAGGGGGAGTTGAGCGGTAGCCCTTTGCCCAGACCGCCGTGGGGAAAAATAGCTCGACTCTGTTCGCCGTTGCCCGCCAAGGTTTGTACCCGCTGTTGAGCAAAATCAATCTGGCGAATGGCGTGGTTCCCGGCGTCCGCTATGTAGAGAACCTGTTGCGCCGTATCCCAGGTCATCCCCTGGGGCTGTTGAAACTGGGCCGTTTGGAAATCACCGTCCCGCAGCCCTGCCGCTCCCGTCCCAACATAATGCTGTAAGGTTCCGCTCAGGTCGGTCACCACAATCCGATGGTGACCCGTATCGGCGATAAACAGTTGGTTTGCCTGGGCAAGAATTTTGCCCGGAAACTTTAGCGGTGGGTCGGGGGCCGGACAGCTGGGAGCGGGGGGCAGGGAAGCCCCACTGATCCTAGCTGTCATTACGCCGTTTACACCGTCTACCAGCGGGTCCAACACCTGCTGAAGCTGCGCCAGAGACCGTTCACCGCTGAGCTGCCGAACAATGTACCCCTGCTGATCGATGAATACTAAGGTTGGCCAGGCCCTGACCGCGTAGGCCTGCCACAGCTGGAGCCCCACATCTACCACCACCGGATGGGTAATGCCAAACTGTGCGATAGCCTGCTGTACGCTGTCTGGGGATTGCTCCGCATCGAACTTGGCACTGTGGATGCCGATAATGACCAGCTGATCGTCATAACGCTGCTCAATCTGTTGCAGCACGGGCATCATGTGCTGGCAGTTAATGCAGCCTTGGGTCCAAAACTTCAGCAGTACCCCGCGGCCTTTGAGGTCGCTCAGGGAGAGGGGGGTCGCCACATTTAGCCAAGGTAGATCCGGCGAAATTTGTGGTGAACGGACGCGCATTATCGATTGCCGTAGGTTTCAAGGCTGCGATCGCGATAGTCATACAGCCGCTTAAACAGCCGTTGACTGGTGGTGGGTTCTGGTTCCGGGGCAGACTCCGCTGCGGTCATGTCTTCTGAAGACGTCTCCTCTAAAGCCATCTTCTCTAAAGCGGTCTCCTCTGAAGCGGTCTCTGCTCCATCCTTAGGAATATCTACAGCAGCCGGCACAATGCTCGGTGCATCGTCGTCAGATGACAGTGGTTTAGCCTCGATCGTTGTTAGATCTTCAGGGGAATCTTCGGAGGCCTTGTCTGGGGGGGCTTCGGGGGTACGGTTGAGGGTTTCATGAGACGCGTCGTCCGGTAGTCGGTTTTGACGGTTGGCCTCGTCGGAGACTCCTGGCTCGGAGCTGTCTGCTGAGGAGGGCAGCTCTGTTCCTGGCTGAGGCCTTGGAGCTACCTTAGCGTCATCGTTGTCTGAATCTGGCTTGAGCCAGGGTGTGTCTGGGGTCGGTGACTGAGGTTCGGGTGGCTCCAGACGAGGCGGTGCGACCTCATCTTCCGGTTCAATCACTGCGGCTTCATCTTTTCCTCGCGTCTCCAGCGGATCGGCGCGATCGGGGACCACTGGTACGACCCCCGTTGGTTGTCGTGGCTCGGTCTCTGACGAGCCAGTCACATCATCGCCCTCTGCTTGAGGCACATCAGTCCCTTCCGGCTCGGTGGCAGAGGGCTCAGGGCTATTGTCTAGGGGAGCCGCTACCGATTCCGTCTCGTCGTTAGCGGCCGCATCATTTAAATCGATTGGGGGAGCTGCCGCTGGAGGGGCTGCAGGTGGTACATAATTCGGGTCCACAATGCCCATCAGTTCCGCCGCCGTCAATTCGCCCCGCATGAGCTGAGGCAGGGTGTCGTCCCCCCCGGGCTGGTAGTTGATCAGCCTGACCGTATTGTTAAAGGTGTTGTCAATGGGCTGATCGTTTTCATCCTCTAAACTCAGCTGTACCCAGTTTTGCCCGGGCTTTAGGCCGGTCAAATAAACGGGTTCCCAGGTATCGATGCGGAGGCTGTCTCCATTGACCGTGCAGCGCAAGTGCCAGTCCTTGATGGTGTCTAGGTCGCTCTCTTGGGCAATCATGTGCAGGGGCACATCGCTCAGATGGAAGTCCACCAAGATGGGTTCTGCCCCATAGTTGCCCTCCGGCTGGCTATAGATCAGGGCAGGCTGCTCTGGGCTGGGTTGGTTCTCTCCCGTCTTAGCAAAGACGTGGAACGTTGTCTGAGCATAGGCGCCAATATTCTTGAAGCTTTCATGCCAAGGCTTCGCGGCGATGACACGGAGGCTATGGCTTCCAGGAGTAAGGCCAGAAAGGACCAGGGGGTCGCTGATGTCATACACCGGGTAGCTTTGCTGGTTATCCAACAGCACGTGCAGGTGGGGGCCGAGTTGCCAGGTGTTGTCTATATATATAGGTAGGTTTTTGACTCGCAGTCGGATGCGAACGGTCGTATCCGTTAATATGTCGTCTGCTTTCGGGCTGAGGATGGTGACTTCGGGGTCATCATCTTGCAGAAATGCATCCAGTTCGGCCAGCACCGGGGGCGGTTTGACCAGGGTAATGGCGGCGCGAGGCGACAAGGTTTGAGGGGGAGGATTGGTCGGCAAGACCGGCGAAACCACAGGTTCTGGGGTGCTGCAGCTGACCAGGCATAGCAATATACCTAAGGTGAGCAGGCCTTTGACTAAGCCGCTCCCCATATGACGTGCCATCGATCTGACCGGATGTGTCATCGACCTTACCCAAAAATCCCAGCCATAGGGACTATAGCCGATGGCTGAACCCACAACCGTGACGTTTCTGAAC
>JBCBOC010000254.1:0-5950 GCA_039821475.1 Cyanobacteria bacterium J06632_22
CTTTGGTGCGGTTGGGCTCACCGGACCCTTTCTCCAGCTTGGCAGCCTTTTTGATCAGGACAGACGCTGGAGGTGTCTTGAGGATAAAGGTGAAACTTCTATCTTCAAAAACAGAAATCTCTACCGGAACAATCAGACCAGCCTTGTCCTGAGTTTTGGCGTTGTACTCTTTGCAGAACGCCATGATGTTAACGCCGTGCTGACCCAGAGCAGGACCAATCGGCGGGGCGGGGTTGGCTTTGCCCGCTGGGATCGCCAGCTTAATTAATGCAACTACCTTTTTTGCCATTACTAACCTTCTTTCTGCACTTGATTAAATTCCAGTTCGACGGGAGTGTCCCGACCAAAAATCGACAGCAACGCCTTAAGCTTGCTGCGTTCGGGACTCACCTCAATGACTTCACCACTAAAATCTTTGAACGGACCCGACAATACCAAAATCTTGTCCCCGTCGGCCAGATCTACCTTGACCACCGGAGCCTGCTCTTGGGTTTGGGCGAAGATCCGCTTCACCTCTCCGGGGCTCAAGGGCATGGGCTTGACATGGCCCCGACCTCGACCCGTTGCGCGACGCTGTTCTGCACCCACAAAATTGATCACGTGGGGAGTATTTTTCACCACCTGCCACACGTCATCATCCAGGTGCATCTTGATCAAGACGTAGCCGGGGAACACCTTTTCTTCAATATTTTGGCGAGTCCCATCCTTGCGCATCTTAACGGCAGGCGTCTGGGGAATTTCAATTTGCTTAACCCGATTGGCTACATCTAGGGTCTGGATGCGCTGTTCGAGATTGAGCTTGACTCGCTTTTCGCAGCCGGACGCCACCTGCACGGCATACCAACGGGCCTTGACCTTGGGTTTCTCGTCCCGGTCGTCGGTGTCCTGATCAGGTTCGGAATAGTTGCGATCGCTGTCGTCCGCCGCGTAAGTCATGGAAATTGTCCGGTTGGAGTGAGGCCGGTTAATTGAAAAATCTAAGTTTTCTTGTCAAGGGTAAAGGCTTCAGGATTAAGAAGACACTATTGCTGAGCACCCAGCTATCTGAGCTAAATCCTCGATATATCTAAAAAACTTGGCCGGAAGCCCAGCCAAAAAGCTTATCAATAAAGTAGATCAGCGTCGCTGAGAGGCTAACCATCAAAATGACCGCAGCCGACTCGCTAATGAGCTGCTGACGGGAAGGCCAAACGACCTTGCCCAGCTCTTCACGGGTACCTTCGATAAAGGAACCGACCGACCCAACACTTAAGGAAGAAGATTCTGGCTCGGGCGCAGACTTCTTCGCCTCTTTGGCGGGTTTGGGATCCGGCTTTTTCGGCGCTTTCTTAGCCACGGGTTTGGGTTCCTGGTTTCACTTGACATAACCGGACACACATTCTACCCGAAGCCCTCGTCGATAGCACGACTGTCGCGCTAACTTTGATGAAGCTCCGGGTAGAAGTGACCAGTAATGGAGCGCGCCCTGGAGGACTCGAACCCCCGACATTCGGTTTTGGAGACCGACGTTCTACCAACTGAACTAAGGACGCACAAGGCTGTATTGCCTCTAAAGCTATGGAGTCGTTTTAGAGGGGCGCTTAAAGGGCGCGGTCAAAGCGTTGCTTCAGGCGGGTTGCCTTACCAACGCGATCACGCAGGTAATATAGCTTGGCACGACGCGCTTTACCTCGTCTGACTACCTTGATGTTAGCAACACGAGGGGCATGGACTAGGAAAACTCGCTCAACGCCAACGCCTTGGAAAATGCGACGCACTGTAATCGTCTCATTAATGCCGCCATTGCGCTTAGCAATTACGGTCCCTTCGTAGGGCTGAACACGCTCTTTGCCGCCTTCTTGGATTCGTACACCGACCCGAACAGTGTCGCCAACGTATATGGCAGGCAGGTCGTCTTTGAGTTGTTCCGCCTCAATGGAGCGGATAATTGCTTCGGCATTCATAAGCTTGAAAAAAGCACACGGTCTACAATACTACGCTAAGGTGTGGCGGTTTGGCTAGGGATCTAAAAAAGGGGGATTTTTTGGGATGTCGACGAAGGAAGGCGATAGGGCGATGGCAGGCGCTGAGGCCATCTCTAGCAAAGTATTCTTCTTTTGATTCATACTGTTTATGAGGCCTCTGGCCGGTATCTAGGCGGGATTAGACACAAAATCCTCGTGCGCTCCCTTCAGTCCCCTCTCTTCCCGCCGTGCGCAACGCTCCCACCCACGACAGCAACCCCAACACCCCATCTCATCCCTTCATGAATCTGATCACGACTTTTCTCAACCGCACACTATTTCGCCCGGTAATGGTGGGACCGCGCCGCAGCCAAACAATCGAAATTAAGAATGATGCTGAGCTAGAAACGATGCGGATGGCATCAAAGATTGTGGCAACGGTGCTGAAGGAGATTTCCGAGCGGGTTAAGCCCGGCATGACAACAGCGGAACTGGATGACTACGCTGAAGCCCGCATTCGTGAAATGGGGGCTAAACCGAGCTTTAAGGGCTACCATGGCTTCCCCGCCAGCATTTGTGCCTGCGTTAATGATGAGGTGGTCCATGGTATTCCGCGTAATCGCACTGTGATTAAGGCTGGCGACCTATTAAAGGTCGATACGGGGGCCTACTATGAGGGCTTCCACGGCGATTCCTGCATTACCATTCCCATTGGCACGGTGAGCAAGCGAGCCAGGACGTTAATGACGGCAGCAGAACGGGCCCTTTATGCCGGGATTGGCCAAGTGAAGGCGGGCAATACGCTGCTCGATATTGCAGGTGCCATTGAAGATTCGATTAATGAAAGCGGGTTTACCGTTGTGGAGGACTTCACTGGGCACGGCGTGGGGCGCAATCTACATGAGCCGCCTTCGGTCTTTAACTTCCGCACGACTGAATTGCCAAACATTACCCTACAGCCGGGCATGACGCTGGCGATTGAACCGATTGTGAATGAAGGCAGCAAGGAAACCGAAACGCTGCGAGATCGCTGGACGGTCGTCACAAAAGATAAGTCGCTTTCCGCCCAGTTTGAACACACGGTTCTAGTCACCGAAGATAGCTGCGAAATCCTGACGGACCGCACCAAAATTTAGCGCCCTCCCAACTGTGGAAGGGTTTGGCAGAGCGCGTGAAATACCGAATAGTGCGATCTCTATTCGGTATCCGTTTGAGCAATTGATTCTGCAGAAGAACAGGTTCCGCCTAGTAGGTTGCCCTGCTGGCGATATTCGACCTCTACTGGGATAGTAAAAGCCTGGCCCGCTCGGACGTCCGGCAACCCAACAAACTGCTCGGCTCGTGCCAGCGCTTCGGCATTTAGGAAACTATAGCCAGAGCTTCTGAGTAAAACAGGGTCGTCGACTAGTTCGCCACGTTGATCAAAGTAAAGGCCCACAGTAGCAGGACTGGGTGACTGGCTGAGGCAGCCCACAAAATCGCGATCGTAAGCCCACTCGTCTTCCGCAAAGCCCGTTGTTTCTTCCAGGGGATAAGGAATCTTGAGAGCGGTGTCCAGTGCCTGCTCGGTCAAATTGGCATTGCCTGTTTCGGCCTGGAGTTGGCGTAGCCATTGGTTCGTTTCCTCGACCTCTTCCTCAATGGACGTCTGAATATTATTGAAGGTCAGTGCGTCGTTGAAGGAGGCTATTAGCGACGTTAAGGCCTGTACGTTACCTTGGCGGGCACCGGCCTGCAGGGCCGCAATTAAGCTGGTTTCTGTGGTGGCATTATTCCCTGTTCTCTGAGAGGGCGGCGTGGCTGGCTGGCGATTGGGTAAGGGAGACAAGCCGCCGCCCGCCGCATCATCGCCGGGTGGGGTTGCCGTTGCCGGGCCCGTGGCGTCATTGCTGTCTGGGTTAGACGAAGATGCGCTGGAAGTCGCCGAATTGCTGCGTCGAGCGGCGATACGACCATTTTGTGGGGCGGCGGTGCGATTATTGGCAGCAGACCGGGCCGCAGGCGTGGTTGTCGCAGGCTTGGCAGCAGTCGTCGCGGTGGGTTGGGGCTGGGTAGCCCGCTGTCCTGCAGCTGTGGGCTGCCCGGCAGCCTTTGCTCCTGCGGCCTCGTTATCCTGAGGAGGTATCCGCGTCACGGTGATGGTATCGCCCTCAGGGTCAGGGGCTGGCACGATTTCGTCAGATGCCCCAGAAATAGGGATGGCCAACAGCGCTGCGTGGGCACCAAGAACGAGCAGGAATAAGGGACGGAGAGCGCCAAATTTCATAGGGTGACGGGACAGAAAAGGATCAGAACAGGGGCGAATTAAGAGGAAGAGGCGCGTCTATGACGCCGCTAGATTAGAAATTGAATGGTCAGGCGAAAGGTTAAGGCTGGCTCGTTTGACTATTTTGACGGCAAATCGGGGCGCTGTCCCACAGGACTAGGACAGCGCTATCTTTGTCTATTGGCGTGACAATACTGATGTACGCGATAGTGTTGCCGTTGCTATCCATGACGCTTAGACTGGGGCGCTTCAACATTAGCCTGCTTCAGGGTAAGACGGCGGTGTTGCCGTTGCCCTGGGTGCTGCTGGCCAATTGACTGCTGGGCTGTCAGTAGAAATTGCGATCGCACCATCAGCCAACCCCAGAGAACCGATTAGTAGGCCCGCAGCATAAATTGAATTCAGGCGTATCCCCATGCATCAAACCGGCGGCGTTTTCCAAAGCACTAAAATAGAGCTGTCTTCATCCACCGGTAGCACCAGACTGAGGTAACTGACAATGTTGCCATTGGCGTCAACGACGGTGTATAGCGGATTGTTGCCGTAGTTACCCTCAGGAGCGTCCTGGAGAAAATAACCACTGGCGCCGGCCAGTTTCTGTGCTTCTGCGAACCCGGCATTGGCACCGTAGGTCACCGTATCGAAGTAGTACATGGTGAGCACGGCTTCGATCGGCGGAGACAGTGCTGTAAATCTTCCGCTCGAGCTCGGGTTAAAAAAGAATGGCTGGTCAGCCTCCTTAAAGGATGAGGCCGGGACCGCATCGACCAATCCGCTTGAGGAACCTGTCCCGACTAAGCCCGATTGAGCATCGCCGGGGTTAAACGCCGGTGGAGCATTGGTTAGGTCTTCGAGAGGATCCGTCTCCTCAAAGGGCTCTTCAGGCAACGTCTCTTCTATTGGCGGCAGTTCTTCCTCGGGAAGGTCCGGGGGCACCTCTGTAATAACTTGTTGCTGCTGTGGTGGGGCCTCAGGTGGTGGTGCAGCAGGTTGCTCTGGCGGCGGTGTTTCCACCTCTGGAGAAGCTGCGACCAGGTCAGTCAGGCTTTGCACTTCAATGGGTTCCTCTTCTTCCTCCGGAGCATTAAGTTCCTCGGGTTGGGGCTCAGTGAGCTCTAGTGCAGGTAAAACCAGCAGGCCACTGTGAAACAGGATGGCTGCTAGAACTGTGGGACGCGTCACGACCTCCCTCAGAAAAAACTGAGACACCTGAGCTGACAGAATCGGCAGCCGAACCAACAGACGGAAAGGCAATAGGGCAATCTCACCAATCTGCCCCATGATAGGCAGGCGATCACGAGAGCTGCGATCAACGGAGGGAGCCATGGGCCTCTAGCCAAAGAACGAAAGAAAAAATGGTTGTAATAAAGCGCCCTGGAGCGGGCCGTAACCCAGCCCCAGGGCGCTTAAGGGTGATGCACACTGAGTGTGAGTCAGATGTTACTGAATAGCGGCCAGACCTGCTTCGTACTCAGAGTCAGGCAGTGCAACATAGCCGACTTCACCCGCAATGTCGCCTGCATTGTTCAGGTAGTACTCAACAAAAGCCTGAACGTTGGGATCGTCCAACTCAGCCGTATTGACATAGATGAAGATAGGACGAGCCAGAGGCACATACTCTTCGATAGTCTCAGGAGAAGGAACGACACCGTTCACAGCAACTGCGTTCAGGGCGTCCTGGTTCTCCAGGTAGTAAGCCATACCGAAGTAACCCAAGGCGTTCACGTCGCGGGCTACACCC
>JBCBOC010000231.1:0-6214 GCA_039821475.1 Cyanobacteria bacterium J06632_22
GCTGGGTATACAGTCCCAAACTGCACACCAGCGCATAGGGCCACAGCCACCCAAACTGTCGGGTCCGTAAGGTTTTAGCCAGCAGTGCGCTAGCCACCACAATGGCTAACATCCAAAGACTGTAGGGTCTGGCTTCCTGGGCATAGACCACCTGCAGGGGAGACACTGCCGCCAGGACGACTGCAAACTCACCAACAATCGCTTTTTGGAACAGTTCTCGGCACAGCCAGTACAGTGCGGGCAGTATCAGCAGGCTAGTCAGTACTGAAAAGCTACGAATTGATGCCACAGATGGCCCGACGAGTTCCACCCAGCGGCGAACCAGCAAAAAGTAGAGCGGCGGATGCTGCGAGTCTTCTAGCACTAGGCTGCGCACAGTATCGCCTGGGGAACTAATCGCTTGGGGAAACTGATAGCGGTGTAGGTCGTCCGTCCCAAAGAAGGGGCGGCTGCTTAGCTGAGCAGTGGATTCTGCAAAGGTGTGGCCCGAAATGCGAATGGCGGTGGCCACCTCATCGACCCAGAAGATCTTATGGTCCAGATGAAAGATCCGCAGGAAAATACCAAATATCAAAAAGCTGACGATAAGTAACTTCGGCAGCGAACGGATCGGCGAAGTCTGTCCCTGATGCATTGAGGAGTCAGCCATGGGTGCTTTGAGAACATCTAGAGCTGTGAATAGGGCCTAATCGCTGGATTAGGACCGGTCATTGAAGCCTTGCTGGAACCTGAGGCTGCCAACCAAGTTACACCTGTTAAATCGAGCTAAAAACTAAATTGCAATGGGGTGCAAAGCTCGACAGGCCTTAGAGAACTACTGGTTGGCTGACGAAGTTTGGCCATAAGCTGACTCGTCATAAACGAACCCGCTAAGACTCGTGCCTTGGCCTTAGCCACAGGACCGAGTCTTAGCCCCCAACTGTCAGGAAGATAATTAAGTGAAGCAGAAAGCCTTACCCACGGTGGCTCTCAGCTTGGCGTTAGCACATCCGTTGGTGAACCTGGCAGGGTGACAGGAGTTAAAGGTCCCAAGCAACCCGTGTGACGATAATTAGGACAAAATAAGGAAGGGAGAACGGCACCTCAGATGCTCAGAACAGCAAGCTTGCTAAGCCAAACACTGAAATGCGCGATCTCCGTGGGGGACGTAAAAAATGACGCGGTCTATATCAGTGTGTTCCCTGACGCAGAGTGGCCTCAGGCAAAATCAACATGGCATCCCCAAAGGAATAAAACCGATATTGAGCTGCGATCGCACTGTCATAAAGCGCCATCAGCCGCTCTCTGCCCACCAAGCTACTCACCAGCATCAGCAGGCTCGACCCCGGTAAATGGAAATTGGTAATCAGGCCATCCACAACTTTCCAGCGGTAGCCAGGATAGATAAATAAATTCACGGCACCGCGAAAGGGCACCAGCTGGCCCTGCTGGGTAGCAACGCCCTCTAAGGTGCGCACGGTCGTCGTGCCCACCGCAAAAACGCGATGCCCGGCCGCCTTGGTGGCATGAATCAGGTTGACTGTTTCTGGGGACAGTTCGGCCCGTTCCGCGTGCATCTGATGCTGCTGGATATCCGCAGACTCGACCGGGCGAAAGGTCCCAATGCCCACATGCAACGTGACATAGGCGGTATTGATGCCTCGTGCTGTGAGCTGCTCAAACACGGCAGGCGTAAAGTGTAAACCGGCAGTGGGCGCAGCCACTGCACCGGGCTCGCTAGCGTAGATAGTCTGGTACTGATCGGGGGTCGCTTCAGAATTTGTGATGTAAGGCGGTAAGGGCACCTGCCCCAGCTGATATAACCGGGATATGACATCGGTATTGTCATCCGGCAAATCAAACCTGATCAGGCGGCCGTTCGTGTCTGGATCCTTGGCGGTAACGGTGCCAGAGAGTAGAGGCTGCTGGCGATCGGGGCCAAATACGAGGCGACTGCCGGGCTGCAGTCGCTTGCCTGGCCGGACCAGTGCCAACCACTCATCGTCACTTCGGGGTTCTAGCAGAAAAACTTCGACCTTAGCGCCGGTTGGTTTATATCCGTACAGACGAGCAGGAATTACCCGGGTATTATTGAAAATAACCAGGTCTCCAGGCTGTAGAAACGCGTCCAAGTCTCTAAAATAGGAATGTTGATGACTTGAAGAAGACGTGACCACCAGAAGACGGGCACTGTCCCTCGGCACAGCCGGGTGTTGAGCAATACGCTCAGGCGGCAGGGTATAGTGATATCCCTCCAGTCGACAATCCAAATCCTGAGATTCACTGTCTGAGGCTAAATTCATGGGTTCTCCAGCTGGCACTGTCCAAGCGCTGGCCTTAGAATCGTCGGGATTTTCCTTAGCTGGGGTCGTATTCTCTGAAGGCAATGTCTCTGGCTTTCCTGACGCGTTGTTATTGGACGTTCGCATCACTATGTAGAGTAGACTCTAACACCGGAACGATGGAATACATTTACTATCTCGCCAATGCCAGCCTGACGCTTAGAGTCGTAGAGCGTTTGCTCGGGCTGTCGCGGTTACCGTTGGAGTTTATGACGGTCATTCATCGGATTGACGGTTGGGTAGTGAAGGTTAGGCTGCATGAAAGTGTCACACCATCGGTCGCCGCAGACTTTAGCGCGTTTTTGAACGAGGTGGGTGTTCCCTACGAGCCCGGTATTCGTATTCGAATGGCGCTATGGGGGCTCGAAACGGGGCAAACGCCTGTGGATGTCATGCGCCGCTATCAAATTGCTGTCGTCTCCCACGGTCGGCCTGATCGCCACGAAATTGAAGAGTTTCGCAAGCAGTTTGTGCGGGGACTGGGGTACTGTCCGGAGACCTTGGCCTAAGAGGCGGTAGCGCCAGTGAAAGAACGAATAGCGAGATGCTGAAATATCGCCAGGACTTTGCCCTAATCGCTAGGCCCTATGTGCTCGTCCCAACCCTAATGCTTAACTTGACCCTGCACTAGCCTGGGTAAGGCGGTTCTGGGTCGTTAGAGCGTAAAGGCGTTGACGATGTAATCCTGCAGGCCTAGATATCGATCTTGCTCGGGAAGGGGCATTTGGACCTTGACGCTGCTGGGAACTTTCCGATAGCAGCCGACCAGGGCGACATCGAACCGGCAGGGTAGATCTGCCCATTGAGGATAGCGGGTCAAGAATAGGCGTGCGGTGGTGAGAATTTTTTTCTGTTTGCCCCGGGTGATGGCCAGTAGACCGTCGGCGTCCCAACTCCCGCGACTGCGTGTTTTAACTTCCACAAAGACCAGCATTTCGCTGCTGAGTTTGCCCTGGGCTTGGCTGTTATAGCCTTTGGCAACCAAATCTAGTTCGCCCCAGCGGCTTTGGAAACGGCGGTAAAGAATCTGCCAGCCCTGCTGTTTAAGCCAGGTTTGGACTAACTGCTCACCGTAGAGCCCAAGATCTTGAGATGGTGTCATGGCTGAAGCGGGCTGAACATTAGCACTCAGCATGCCCAGACCCTGAACCACTAGAACTCAGAAGAATCCACTTGACCCGCCCAGGGCAGGCCAGCTAAATCTTCAAAGCCTACATGGCGCTCCTGCTCCAGCTCAGCGATGCGCTTTTTCTCCGCGTAAATCAGCTTTTGATACTGAGCCATCTGCTCGGGATCAACGTTTAGATCGGTTTCGCTCCAGCGCTTGAGGAAGTGGCGATAGCGCTTTTCGCACATGTTTTTCTCGAGGCAGGCAATGGCGGCCCGCAGGACGAGGGGGGCGCGGACGATGTCGCGTTTGGTCTTTTCGTTGAGGTACAGCAGTCGGTGGACCTGGGACAGGGGGCCAATGGACTCTGCGGCAAACTGTCGGAGTTGGGCTAACAGATCGACGGGTTCGGAGGGCTCAGTCACGGACGCTGCTGCGGCCTGCTGGTCGGCCATTTGCCACTGTAAAAGCATGCGCCATAGCGCGCGATGGTGGGAATAGCTGAACTGTAGGTCGCGATCTTCGAGGTTATCAATGACGGTTTGGCGATGCTCAGGAGAGTGGATGTAGATGCGCAACAGGGCGCTTTCCGCTTCTTCTAGGGCGCTTTTTTGTGCCGTCACCTGGGGGGAGCCTTTCCCCGGGTCATCGGGAGAGCGGCGCTTACGACGCACCTGGGCAAGGAAGTTTTCAGCCAGTAGAGGGACTAACCGGGCATCGCCCTGGCTAAAGATTTCGGCGCAGTGGCGAATGTAGTGGGTTCGGGTATGGGCATTGGCGATTTCGCTGAGCAGTACCACTACATCCTGGGAGGCTTGCTGGTACTGATCGGCCTGTTTCAAGTCGCAGGTTTTGAGGGTCTGAGCAATTTGCCAGTCCAGCCATAGGGGGGCAGCATCGACCAGGGCCAGGTACTCCTCGGTGACATGGGTGCGCAGATAGTCGTCTGGATCCTTGCCGTCAGGGATATTGAGAATTCGGAGCTGGACGTCTCCCCGGTGGGCCATGTTCGCCACTTCTCCGATAGCCCGTTGGGCTGCTTTGACTCCGGCAGCATCGGCGTCAAAGTTAAAGACGATCTGCTTGGATTCGGTGTAACGCAGGAGCTTTTTTACCTGACCTACATTGAGCGCGGTACCCAGAGAGGCTACGGCATTGGTGATGCCTGCCGCGTGGAGGGCAATCACGTCGAAGTAGCCCTCGACTACAATGGCTCGGTCCTGCTGTGCGATCGCACCTTTGGCCACATTCAGTCGATACAGCGTCTTACCCTTGTCGAACAGCTCCGTCTCAGGGGAGTTCAGATACTTGGGCTTGTCCTCTCCCAGGGCGCGTCCGCCAAAGCCAATCATCCGTCCGTTAGTATCGTGGATTGGCACCATCACCCGGTTGCGGAACCGATCGTAATAGCCGCTACCCTGCTTTTTGGGGACGATCAGTCCCGCCTGCTCCACTAGGGCAACCGGATAATGCTTTTGCTCCACCAGGTAGCCGTAAAGGGCCTGCCAGCCGTCAGGCGCGTAGCCCAGTTGAAACGCATGGATGGTTTCATCACTGAGCTGTCTCTGCTCACGTAGATAGGCTAAGGCTTGCTGGCCATCGGTTTGAAACAGCGCATGCTCATAGAACTTGGTGGTCAGGGTGAGAATTTCGTAAAGCTGCTCCCGCAGACTGGCCGTGCGCTGGTACTCTTGCTGCTTTTCGGGCTCCAGGGTTTTGACGGGAACCTGGTAGCGGTTCGCCAAATCCAGCACGACCTCTGCAAAGGAACGCTGGCCCAGCTCCATCATAAATTTGAAGGCGTTCCCCCCGGCCCCACAGCTAAAGCAGTAGTAAAACTGCTTGGATGGGCTGACGCTAAAGCTGGGGGACTTATCGTCGTGGAAGGGACACAGGCCGACAAAATCCTTGCCTTGTTTCTTCAGGACCACCTGCTCTGAGACAATATCAACGATATCGGCACGGTCTCGCACGGCCTCAATGGTGTCGGGGTGGATTTTGGGTGTCGCCATGGTGGCTGGGCTCCCGAGTGAATAGTTTGAGAACCGGTGTGTTGATGCACGGGGAAGAGCCCTGTACGGCGTAGAGCTCATGCAGACACGGGGGGTGATAAGGGCAAGGCTGCGACGTCTTACGGGGATGCCCAACCCGATCGAGATACTCGGTGTTCTAACCTATGAGACGCTAGCTATATTATGGCGGCCGATTTGGATTGTGGCGGCTCATTGTATCGCTGCCTAAAGTTTGTGTAAATTCGAAACCGTTACTTTGATAAGGCTTCAAAGAGGATGAAACTGCCCTCCGTAGGGGGTCTGACCCCGTGACGCAACAAATTTCAGGCCATAACAGCAATATTACGGGGTGTGACAGCTTATAACGTGGCTGTAGCGTACTCCACAGTCGGGTATCGTTACCGTATAATTGACTAAACCCCTAAAGCCCCTACTTCAAACTGGAAATTGTCGTGATAGTCACGGTGCTTTCTGTTGAGGTACTCACATTTTCCGTTGAGCCGCCTGCTGTGCCCCAACAGCAGGCGGCTTGTTTTATGGTGGTAGCGCGCCTTCGGCTGTTAATGGGGGCAAACGGGGGCACTAGCAGGGTCTGGAACACTCCATCCTGTCTTCAGCGAAGACAGTTCTAAATTGCCGATATATGGCAACCGCCACAAACGTTTGGGCGCGGTTGCGGGCCACTGGGCGACCATACCCAGGGTTTCCCAGCCAGAACTGTCCTAAGCGCTTGGCCCAATACGGTGCGCTGGGTTAACCCTGGAAGAAAATAC
>JBCBOC010000054.1:0-10986 GCA_039821475.1 Cyanobacteria bacterium J06632_22
AGGCTGTTTCGCTGGATCCGAAGGATGCCAAAGCTTGGTACAACCGAGGACTAGCTCAGATTGAGCTAGAGGCGCTAGAAGACGCTGTCAATTCCTTTGACAACGCTACGCGTCACGATCCTAACAGCGCCTCTAGCTCAATCTGAGCTAGTCCTCGGTTGTACCAAGCTTTGGCATCCTTCGGATCCAGCGAAACAGCCTGGTCAAAGGAGTTTAGGGCTTCTTTGTGCTGCTGCAGCATGCCGTAGGCCACACCCCGGTTGACCCAAGCTTCGTGATATTGAGGATTAATCTCTAGGGCCTTGTCAAAGGAGGCAATGGCAGCCTCTCTTTCGCGCTTGCGGCTCAGGGCCATGCCCCTGTTAAGCCAGGCTTTGGCATCGCCGGGGTCAAGCTGAATCACACGGTCAAAGGTCGATATCGCCTCGTCGTAGCGGCGCAGCTCCCGCAGCATTAGCCCCTTTTGGTACCACGCTTCGGTACGGTCAGGTTGGCGATCGGTAACCTGGTTAAAAGCAGTCAAGGCATCTTCTGGGCGTTTGGCCCGACTTAAAGCTTGAGCGCGGGCTAGCCACAACTCAGGGTTGTTGGGCTGGATGGCCAGGGCTTCGTCGTAGAATGCGATCGCACCGTCCACATTACCTGCTGCCAGAGCCGTCTCTGCCTGCTGCACCACTTCATTCACAGTCTCAAACAGTTCTGGACGGTTAGCCTGGAGCTGCTGCAGTCGGTCCTGCAGGGTCTCCAACTGTTCTTTGGTGGTAGAGACAAAGGAGTCTGCAATAAACTCAGGCGTGACCTCTCCCAATTGGCGCATAATGCCGCTCTTTTGCTCCTGGGCTTCGGTGTGGAGGCGGTTGAGACGGTCGCCAAAGGTTTGCTTGATCTGGTCGAGTTCGACAGTGGTTGCTGTTTGTTCACCTTCAAAGCGCGACTTCAGCTCAGTCATTGCCTGGGCAAAGGTTTCCGCAATCTGTTCAAGTCGCTGTTGGGCCTGTTGCTGGCGGTTCGCGGCAGCGCTGGCCAGTTCGCCAATTTGCTCTCCCAGTCTGGCATCAAAAGTGTTGAGCTTATCGATCACCAAATCGCGTCGCCCAAAGACATCGTTACGCACTTCTCCCAGCTGATTGGTAAAGTCTGATCGCAGCTGCTGCAGCGCCTGGGCTGACTGTTGTTGTTGCTGCTCTAACTGATTTTGCTGTTGGGCCAGCTGATCGACGAAGCGACGGGCCTGCAGATCTAGATCCGCCAACAGGGTTTCCTGCTTGGTGTCGAGTTCTGTTCTGACACGTGAGAGCTGGTTAGAAAAGTCTGCGGCGGTGGCCTGTAAATCGTCTAGAGCTTGGCGCTGATCGGCATCTAAGCTGCCTTGCAGATTACGAAGCTGTTCTTTAAAGTCGCTGGCGGTGCGCTCCATGTCCCCCAACAGCACACCTTTACGCCCCTCAACATCAGCTCGAAAGGTGCCAAACTGGGTAAGAAAATCATCCGTAGACTGGCGCAGACTTTGCATCAGGTCAGACTTACGTCCTTCGACATCCATCCGCATGGTGTTGAACTGTTGCTGGAAGTCGCTGACGGCTCGCTCAATATTTTGTAAGGCCAAGTCTTTGTGGCCCAGGGCCTGAGCCTGGATATCGGCCATTTGCTGGTCGTGGGCGTGGGCGCGCTGTTTCAGATCATCGACAATCTCTTGTTGCTGTTGTTCAAGCTGGGCTTTGGCCTGTTGACGAATCTCTTCGAGCTGGGGGTCCATGGTGTCGCCCAGCTGCCCTAGGGTCTCGAAAACGCGGTCCCGCTCACGGGCCACTTCTTCCTGCATGGTGCCAATTTCGTCGGCAAACACAGACTCTCGCTGGTCAATATTGTCAAAGATACTTTTCTGCTTAGCTTCGACCGCCGATTGAATAGTGGAAAGCTGGCGGCTCAGGTCCGTCTCACGGGTGCTAAAGGCCTGCAGCACTTCCTGACTGCGATCGCGCGTCTCGGACTGCACGGCGCTGAGCTGCTGCTGGGCCTGGGTCTTGATATCACCTAAGAACGACAGCAAATCGGTCTCACCCGTTTTGAGTCGCCCTTGGAGTCGCTCTAGCTCAGATTCCCAATCGCGCACTGTTCGCGTTCTTAGATCGGTGAGTTCCTCGGTGAGTTTTACCACCACGTCCCGCTGAGCGGTGACCTCTTTCTGGAACCCTTGGGAACGATCGTTCATTTCGCTGGATAGATCGCTGGCCTCCGCCAATACGTTATTGAGCGTGCGGGTGGCACTGCGCAGCTTGCTCTCCAAGTCGCTCATTTCATCGAGCTGGGACTGCACCACGGTAGCCACTTCTCGAATCACCGAACGCCGCAGCAGCCACAACATGCTGACCCCGACCACCAGCAGCAAAATCAGCGTGCCCAGCAGCACGATAAATAACGTTGTCGCTCGATCCAAGGCGGCGTCTGCTTGCTGGGTGGCTGGGGCTTGAGCTAACGGACTCGGAGCTAATGAACTAGCGGCTAGCGGGCTAGGGGCTAATGTAACCGGCGTCCCCAAACCTTGACTGCCGGCCACTTGAGCCGGAGCCGCATTGTTCACCCCGCCGACCGCCACCAACGCCAACGCACCCACAACCATCGGCTGCTGCAACAGCTTGAGCAGCAGAGACCGCGTCATCCAGGTCGCCATTTTTTGAGCGTCGAAGGCCATAGCATCGTGGGTTATCGGTAACCACTGCTTACTAGGGTAACCGTTTAACATCGATAGCATACCCGAGCCTGAGCCGATTGCGGGCGGGCATTTGGGGCGGATAGCCCCACTCAGATCACCCCTGATGGACTAAACGTTATTGCGGTGGCCGTCTGGGTAAGTCGTCGTGCGATCGCACAGTGCCCCCTGCAGATCCATTCCCTGAGCTCGGAAGCAGTTGCATCGGGTCAGTTGAACCCCCTCAAGAACAGCGCCATGGAGCATGGCCCGAGACAGGTCGGCGCCGGTCAGGTCGGCGTCGGTCAGGTCAGTTCGCTCTAGATGAACGCCATGCAGGTTCGCCGCCCGGAGAATAGCGCCTCGCAAGCTGGCGCCGCTAAGGTTGGCGTAGACAAGGTTGGCACCGCTCAGATCGACCCCCTCCAGATTGGCCGCCTGTAGTCGGATATTGCTCAGCTCAGCGCGCTGCAGTTGCGCACCGACCAGCTTCGAACCCTGTAGATTGGCGTAGGCCAGGTAGCTGCCGCTCAGCTGTCCCTCACTAAAGTCGACTCCCCGCAAATCACACTCAAACCCATTTTCAATTTCTACAACAACCCCTGAAAAATCACGCTTCCCCTCAGCGTAGGCCGTCAAGATATCTGCAAACGTCATCCTCACTCCCAACCGCACCGACACTAGCCAAGGGCTTGCTATGGGGCTGCCCAATGACTAAACACAAAGCCAAGGCACTGCCTACCAATAGGCATATCTTGGCAATTCACTGTGTATGTTAAGTAACGTAAAGTTACCCTGATTGCGCCTTATTTTGTCTGACTTTAAGGCTGATTTAAGTTTTGTAAGGCTGCATCCCTACAGTCAGATGTCAAGATGGAGCCATCGGCGCTAACACATCACTAGCCACGGCACCCTAACCGTGGCTAGTGATGTGTTAGCGCTAAAATTTAGCAATGACGCGGCTCTAGCCCTATGGCAAAGGCGAGATGAGGCGATATCATCCTTTGAAAACTGTCCTAAATCTCGGATGACTCAGGTTCCTGTTTCCATAGCTCAGCATTACCATCAGCGCACCAAATACGACCCTGATACGCTGTCTCAGCAGGCGCCAGGACTAGACTGGAGCCAACAGCCGGTTCCCTACAAATCCTATCCACTGGGGGCAGCTGTCGACCTCAAGCCATTCTTACAGGGGGGCGCAACAACGCCCGCCTCGGGCGAGGGCTCTCCCGAACTTAGGGCTGCTGAACGAACCTGGTGGCGACGACTATCCCATTTTTTGGTCAGCAGCTATGGGCTCACGGCTAAGGTGATGACGCCCAGCGAACCGGTGTACCTGCGGGCAGCGCCGTCGGCCGGTGGACTCTATCCCGCTGAGGTCTATCTGATTTCGCGGGGGACTTCGCTCCTGCCTGCGGGCCTCTACAACTACCAAGTCCGCAGTCATAGTCTGCTGAGATTCTGGGATGATCACCCCTGGCCAGCGCTCCAGTCGGCCTGTTTCTGGCATCCTGCCCTCGAAAATACTCAGCTGGCGCTAGTCGTCACGAGCGTCTTTCAACGGTCAGCCTGGCGCTACCGAGCCCGCGCCTATCGGCGGATTTTGCTGGACAGTGGGCATTTGCTCGGCAACTTAGAACTGGTGGGGTCTCTCTGTGACTATCGCCCCCATCTGATCGGTGGCTTTATCGACCAGGCGATCAACCAACTGCTGTATCTAGAAGCCGAACAGGAAGGTGCGATCGCAGTTTTAGCCCTAGCTGACCTGCTAGAAGTCGATCAAAATTTGGCCCTGGGTCGCACAGCGCTGCCCAGCAGCACCCACGCCAGCTACCCCGAACTAGAGGGGGATGAGCTATTGCCCTACCTCCACCAGGTCAGCCAAATCCCCCCTGATCCCGACCTCACCCTCAGCCAGGGACGCCCTGAGGCAACACCGCCACCGGACAAATACCAGCTGCCCTTTGGCGATAAGGTCTCCACCCAGACCCCACCGATCAACTGGGGGGATGGTTTGGCCCAACTCAACAGTACGATTCTCCGTCGCCGCTCCACCCGGCGCTACACTGGCGCTAACCTGCCCTTGGCGACACTGCTCCAGGTCCTGGACTTTACCTATCACCCCGCCCACTACCGCGATCAGGGCCTCGATGCCCAGCCCGATTTTTTCGACCTGAGCCTGATCGAAACCTTTGTGGCGGTTTCCGGGATTACGGGGTTGGAGCCTGGCTGTTACTACTACGCGCCCCAGGCCCAAACCCTTCGTCAGGTGAGGTTCAAACAGTTTCGTGACGCGCTGCACTATCTCTGCCTGGGGCAAGACCTAGGGCGCGATGCCGCCGCCGTCATTTTCCACACCGCAGACCTCACCCAAGCCATCGACCGCTACGGCGATCGGGCCTACCGCTACCTACACCTGGACGCTGGCCACCTGGGGCAACGACTAAATCTAGCCGCCATCGGCTTGAAGCTTGGCGTCAGCGGCATTGCTGGCTTTTTTGACGACCAGGTCAACGATGTTCTAGGCATTCCGGAGGATGAAGCGGTGCTGTATGTCACGACCCTGGGTCAGCGAGAATAGTGGGGCTTCCCTCCTTTCGCTATTCGCCCTCTGCCACAACCGTCGCAGCCCGCAAAAATCGCTCGGTATATTTCATGGCGAGCTGATTACTAACGCCGCGAAAGATGGCATCAAAGGCGTGCTCGGCCCAGGGTATCTCCACAAAGACAGCGGTATTTTCGGCCTTTTGCAGGGCCTCGTACATGCGCAGGCCAAACTCTACTTTGACAATGTGATCCCGTCGTCCGTACACCAGTAGCGTCGGCGGCAATCCCGGTTTTACGGCATAGACCGGGGAAGCGGCATTGTAGGCAACGGGCAACTCATCCGGTGTGCCCCCCATAAAGGTCCGTAGGACGGCTCTCACATCTAAGGGATCCGGGCTAGGCAAATTTTTATAGCCATCCACCAGATTCACTGGGCCGTAATAACCGACAACGCCACGAATCGGCGTTGTCGTCTGGTAGGCCGTGAGCATCGCCAGATGGGCCCCGGCGGACCAGCCCATCAGCACCAATCGCTGCTTGTCGATGCCGTAGGCGCTGGCCCGAGCACTGAGAAAACTCAGGGCCGCCTCCACATCCGTTACCTGGGTCGGAAACTGATAGTCAGGCGCATGGCGATAGTCAATCGCCGCAACCACATAACCCAAAGACGCCAGATAGCGACTGGAGCGATCTAGGTCCGCCGGACTACCGTTTTGCCAGCCGCCACCGTACAAGCTGATGATCGTAGGGTAAACTCCAGCGCCTAAGGGCTGATAGATCGACAGTTTCAGCGGGATGCCGTCAGGCTCCGCAAAGACAATATCGGGCTTATAGCGGACTTCCTGAGTGGGCATGCCCCCGACAAAGCGCGCCGGGCTAAAGGGAGGGGACTCCAGGGTCATTGCCGCATCCGCTGGGGGTAGGACAAAGGTCTCGCTTGCGATGGCCGCCTCAAAGGACTGCTCTGCCTGCCAAATGGCGGCCGGGAGCTGTAGCAGCGGCAGGGTGCTCAGTAGCACCCCTAAAAAGCTCAAAAAAATGCCCAGAAAGCGCCCCCGCTGACGCCGCACCAGGAAAACAATCAGTGCGATCGCATTCCCCCCTAGCAACAGGGGACTAATTTCGGGCGCACCCACAGTCAGCTTCAGCAGCCCTAAGGTAAATGGCGGCACCACAATCCACAGGCTCAGGAAAAAGGCGACCCCCACCAGCAGCCACCATACTCCCGTTAGCACCCGCCCCATCAGCACCCGTTTGGTCACCCTGCCCTCCCCAGACCACCCCCAAAGGGATTCGCTAGATAAAATCTCTGAATAGAAATTACAGCAAACGGGGCCGAGTGCACCGCCGAACTAAAAAATTAGCGGGGCTAATCTCCAATTGAACTGAGAATCGTTGCCAGCAGTCCTGGGAAACAGGCTTCGAGATCGTCGTTACGCAATGAGTTGAGATGCTGGGTGCCAACTTTCTGGCTTTGAATGACGCCGGACTCTCGCAAAATCTTGAAGTGATGGGACAGGGTAGACTTTGCGATCTCACCGCCACAGTCACGGCAGGGTTGCTCTCCCTGCTCGGCCAAACGGCGAACAATTTCCAACCGGACAGGATCCCCTAGGGCATACAAAACGCCTGCCAGGGTAATTTGCTCTCGTTCTGGGTGGTAAATCGGTCTCATACCCGCATTATGCCACGAGACCCTAGCCGACCCGGCGACCTCGGTCCTCCCATCCAGCATCTCGGCGAGACACCGTGCCCTCAGCGGGATCTCCGTCAGCCCAAGCATCCCCATGGAGAATCAGCAAACATTCCCGATAAATTTCCTTGAGCAGCACGCGCTGCAGCTCCACAAAGGTTGTCACCCCATCCAGCGCCCAATGCTGAATCTGCGGCGCTGTCTCAGGCCGATGGGTCAACATTTGATCCAGAATGGAAAGGGCATCTGTTTGACCGTCCCTGGGCTCAGAGATCGTCGGTAGAACATCGGACTGGAGCATTGCCTCTCCATTATCCTCGCCGCCACCTGCGACATCCCAACCGCATCGCCCCAGAATCCCGCACCAGCTCTGGGGATGCCCCAAAAAGGTTGACGGCAAATTAGCCACTAGGTATCGATGAAAGGGCAGGTCAACCGCCAATTGATGAACCGTACGCGCCAACTGCTCGCGTTCCATCGCATCCAGCAATTCAGAGGCCGCATGAAATCCTGCCGCCCTCACAATCGCTACTACATCACCCGGCATGCCCTGGTAGTAGTTGATAAAGTCAGTCACCAGCGCATGCAGCCAATCTGGCACCGTGGAGAGATAGTTCCGCTCGATCGGTAGCAGTCCCGCATAGTCTCCCGCCGATCGCAGGACCGCCTGAACTAACGTGCGCCGAGAAGTATGCTGATGAAGCTCGTAGCGCAGCACCGTAGACATCAGCTGTCCCGCAAGTTCACCACTGCGGTCAGCCTCCTCACGGGTCGGCTCATCAGACTGCACAAATAAATATCGTGACAGCGCAATGGAACTGGCCAAGCGGCAAGCTGCCCCTGCGGAGTAGCTATTGAAGTAGCTGTACCGCTGTAAAAAAACGTACCAAGTAATGGGATCCTGAATCGCGAGCCTGACTACGCTAACAAACAAATTGCTGAGCTCAGATAAATCAACCTGCTCCCGGATTCCCACTGCCGAAAAGAATGTCATCGCTCTCTCAGTTCGGTAAATGCCCTACTACGAGATTGCCCGGCATCCCTAACAAGATCACGGACAGGCACCAACCCAAACGTTTCCAGTTACACAAACTTCGGGGGACAGCCTCGGTTTTCACGGTTCCGATACCGAGTCAGCCGCTAGGTACTCTCCGTGGAAACAACCTTGGCAAACACCAGCATGTCCGTGCAAGCCCTGCAACGTCGTAGGCCCTACTGATCCGCAGATATACCCGGTATGAAGCCAGATAAAGCCTTCAGCCGGATTAAGTAGTGATTAAATTTCAGCCAAAGCAATTATTTTTTTCGGCTTACGAAAAGACAGATAGCTGTTCTCCCTGCTGGCGGTGCCGCAGATCCTCCACCGGTCCCCGCCGATAAAGCTGCGTTTGAGCACGCTTCGACGACCGGGACTGCACCCCAGCGGCTGTGAGCTGAGCCTGGGCTTTGGCCTTAGAGCAGCCTAAAATTGCCGCCGCATCCTGTAGGCGAATCCACTGCTGCCGAAAACATCGCAGCACATCTTCCTCCGGATCATCTTGGATCCGGCGGAGTAAATACTGGGCCAGCAGCCAACAGGCTTGCGTATCGGCTTCTGCCCGGTGGGAGGCCCCCACATCAAACCCAAAATGGGCCACCAGCTTAGGGAGCCGACGCGACGGCAAATCTGCCAACAGCAGCCGCGACAAAATTACCGTACAAAATCTATGGCTAGGGGGACGGTAGTAGTGAAGGTCCATCCGCCGAAATTCAGATTGCAAAAATCCGTAGTCAAACTCAATGTTATGCGCTGTCAAAACCCCCTGATTCAGCAAGGGCTCATAGTCCACCCAAACATCTTCAGGTGGCTGCGCTGTGCCCACCATACTGGGCGTAATGCCAGTAATTTCGGTGATTTTTTCAGGGATCTTAACGTGGGGATTAATCAGGTGGGTCTGCTGGCTAACAATGCCGTCCGCCAGGGTGGCCTGTAAAACAGAAACCTCAATCACCCGAGCATGATGGGCCACAGCACCAGTCGTTTCTAGATCAACCACCGTCAGCAGGGAGGTGCTCACCCGCCGGTAAAACGACAACAGGTCTCGCGAGAGCAGGGCTGACTGCCCCTGATACTTTTTGGCCATCGTGGTCTCCTACTGTGATCTGCGACGGCATGTCATCGGTCACGATTTCACCCTCTCTATCCCCTCAAGGTTTTGCCCTTAAGGCCCTGCCCGACCTAAGACTTAGGGTTGATAAGACTTAGTGTTGATACTTAGTGTTGATACACCACTAGGACTGGGACAATCGCTTAACCTGAGCCCCGCCAATGCGTCGGTCAATCTCCGCGAGGCGAACTGGAATTTTGTCAGCATGAGGACTATCCGCCAGACAGGCACGCAGGTCAAGCCGAACAACATTGTTGGCCCGAGCCCCAGGAAACCAGTGACTGGCTGCGCCCCCCAGCAGGTTATAACGAGCAGCGGCGTATTCCTGCATATCATAGGCATCCAGCAGGTTACCCAGTTGTAAAATTACTGGAATATTAATGCAGTCAGGCGTGTCTTGGGGGCGGGGCAGTCCCACCTGCCAGGTTTTGTACCAATCTTCGCCTAGCGCTTCAATAGCGCGGGCTTCCAGTCGCTGCAAAATTGACGGCAGCACCTCATCGGCCTGCTCAATCAGGGGCAGCACCTTGAGATGTTCGTCAAAGTCGCTGGGTTGAGCCGCCCCTAAACTCAGTGTGTGCACCTGGTGGTGGCTGAGACAAAACAAGTCGTTAAACACCATTGGGCTTAGCGGCTGACACAGCTGAACGAGCCGTTCCGGCGGGGCATAGAGCCGCCCCCCCTTATCGGAGGGACTAATAATAAATACCCCCATATCCTGCTCGGTAGCCGCTTCGATAGCAGGCCAGTTGTCTTGAAAAATGTAGTACCAGTGCAGGTTGATATAGTCGAATGCCCCTGTGTTGCAGGCTGCGACCAGCACATCGGTGGGCCCGTGGGTAGAAAAGCCGACATGGCGCACTCGCCCCTGGGCCTGGAGATCTCGCACGACATCTAGCACGCCCCCAGGTTGCACACACCAGTCAATATGCTCGTGTAGGTTGATGCCGTGAATACCAAGCAAGTCAACATAGTCGAGCTGTAGATTCTTGAGGGACTGCTCAAAGGTCTTCAGAAACTCTTTGGCGTTGGCCCGAGGCGTGACCTTCGTTTGCACAATCATTTGGTCGCGGGGCAGGGTTGGCAAGACCTGACCCAGCTGGATTTCCGAGGTGCCGTAGCCCCTTGCAGTTTCAATATGGTTGATGCCCAGTTCTAGGGCACGGCGAATGGTTGCCTCCAAATTTTCCTGATTTTTCTGGGGAATTTGCCATTGGGGCACATCTTGCCAAGAATGCTGATAGCGCATTCCCCCGCAGGAGAATACGGGCATTTGCAGTTCGGTACGGCCAAAACGTCGAGTATGCATCACCAGAGGGGATTAACGCGGATTTTTAGTGGGTCCTAGCCTGAGGAGACTGGGAACTTACGATAGTATGCAAGACCCCACAGGATTTTGCAGCAGATCTTGCGGCATGACGACCCGGAAGTGACGCTCCCCCAGCAAACGACCCCCAGCCAACGATGTATGATGCTATATGACGATTTGCAGTTCGTGTGCTGTCTTTCCACTGGTCGTGGCATATAGATTAATGGCATACAGATTAGCGGCATACAGCACGCCCCAGGAGTAAGGCTTACATGGTGAACGCAACGCTGTCCTCCCGCGCTGAGTTAGACCTAACCGCAGTCAATCAAACCCTGGAGAACGTAACGGCAGAGGCGCTGGTCGAGTGGGCCGCTAAGGAATTTTCGACGGGGCTGGTGATGAGCACCAGTTTTGGCATTCAGTCGGCCGTAATGCTGCATCTGGTAACACAGGTCGTCCCCAAAATTCCGGTAATTTGGGTTGATACAGGCTACCTGCACACCGAAACCTACCGCTTTGCCGACCGACTGACCCACCGCCTCCAGCTCAACCTCCAGGTCTACCAGTCGCCCATCAGCCCGGCGCGGATGGAAGCGCTCTA
>JBCBOC010000757.1:0-2278 GCA_039821475.1 Cyanobacteria bacterium J06632_22
ACATCCAGGGTGGGGTGCTTTTTATAGAACACAACGCCCATTCTGGCCCGCTGCTTTTCGACGTCGATCAGTCGGGGTAAATCGTCCAGGCTAAAGGGCGGATGCCAGTGATACCCGACTGCTTCTGGACATTTGACCATGACCAGGCCATTATTTTTGAGGCGGACGCCGAGTTCGAGGTCCTCCCAGCCGTATTGGGTGAACTGGGGATCGAATAGACCGGCATCGGTGAGGTGGTGGGTTGCGATCGCAACATTCCCTGTGGCAAAAAACGCCTGTGAGTAGTCTGTCACCTTAAACGGCTCCGAAGTAGGGTCATCGAAGTTGCAGGTATTCACCACGCGACCATAGGTAAATACGCGATCGTTGTCGGTTGCCTCATAGAACGTTTGCAAAGCATCCGCATGGTGCTGCAAAAAGCCATCCAATACGACTAGATCGCTATCAATAAAAACGGTGGTATCGCCCTTAGCCTGTTTGACCCCAAAATTGCGAGCCATCGCCGCCCCTTCATGGTTGCGCTCATACAGAACAACATGGGAAAACTCAGCCGCATTCGCAGCTAGCCATTCAACGGTGCCATCGGTAGACCCGTCATCGACCACCACAATTTCGTAACCTTCCACCGGCCCACCGGGCCGTAAGGTCTGCGCCTCCATCGCCCGCAAGCACTTCTCAAGGATGGGCTTACGGTTGTATGTAGGGATGACAATGCTAAAAAACACGGCTTCCACTCCTATCGGGCAATCCCTATCATAGCGGGCCACATGGGCTACCTAACCATGACCTGTGCCAGCAAACCCACGAGACAAATGTCAGAAATTTCCTACATGGGTCGGTAAAAGAGCGGGTAGGTTGACTGCAATAATGGGAGCCTGTGACACACGACGTATAAGGATTAAATACTGCTATGGGTCGAGCTGAAAAGGTTGTACTGGCATATTCTGGCGGGGTTGATACAACCGTTTGTATTCCGTATTTGATGAATGAGTTCGGCGTCAAAGAGGTGATTACGCTAGCCGCAGATCTGGGCCAGGGTGATGAGCTCGAGCCGATCCGCAAAAAGGCCTTGACCTCCGGTGCCAAAGAATCGCTAGTCGTTGACGCCACAGAAGATTTCGTCACTAACTATGCATTCCCCGCTATCAAGGCGAACGCCCTCTACGAAAACCGCTACCCACTGTCCACGGCCCTGGCCCGTCCACTGATTGCTAAGTTGCTGGTTGACGCCGCTGAAAAGTATGGCGCCGATGCCGTTGCCCATGGCTGCACCGGTAAGGGCAACGACCAAGTCCGTTTTGATGTCTCGATTGCAGCCCTCAACCCAGACCTAAAGGTGCTGGCCCCCGCCCGTGAATGGGGCATGAGTCGGCCAGAAGCCATGGCCTATGGCGAGAAATACGGCCTTTCTTTTCCTGTGAAAAAGTCTTCGCCTTACAGCATTGACCGTAACTTACTGGGCCGCAGCATCGAAGCAGGCCCCCTCGAAGATCCTTGGAACGAGCCCCTCGAAGAAATCTACGTGATGACCAAGGGCATCGCCGAGACCCCCGATCAGCCAGATTATGTTGAAATCGGCTTCGAGCAAGGCATGCCCGTCGCCCTAAACGGTCAAGTCCTCGGCCCTGTGGACCTCATCACCCAACTGAACGAGGTCGTTGGCAAGCACGGTTTTGGCCGCCTAGACATGCTCGAAAATCGTCTGGTGGGTATCAAATCCCGTGAGATCTACGAAACCCCAGCCCTGCTCGTCCTCATTGCAGCTCACCGTGACTTAGAGAGCCTCACGCTCACCGCCGACGTCACCCACTACAAACGAGGCATCGAGCAAACCTACAGCGAAATGGTCTACAACGGCCTCTGGTACAGCCCGCTAAAGCAGGCTCTAGATGCCTTCATTGATCAGACCCAGGAGCGCGTCACTGGTGTCGTTCGCGTCAAGCTATTTAAGGGACAGGCCACTGTCGTCGGTCGTAAATCGGCCAACACGCTGTACACCGACGAACTCGCGACTTATGGCGCAGACGATCAGTTTGATCACAAGGCTGCCGAAGGCTTTATCTATGTATGGGGTCTGCCCACCCGTGTCTGGTCTCAGCGCCTGTCCGAAAAGCACTAAACGCTTCGCCCCCGTGGTAGACCGTGAGTACGCCAAGTCTCATCTGTCCTAATGCACACCCCATGGGGAAGTTAACGGTAACCGGGTTAGCCAACTGTCTGGTGGCCCGGTTATCTCTGTACTAACGCGGGATGGCCACTGACTAGCTTCATCAAGATC
>JBCBOC010000025.1:0-13795 GCA_039821475.1 Cyanobacteria bacterium J06632_22
CAAATTAACGTACTGACTAGTCAGGTGGTGGTGGCCTGTGGTCTGGGGGCAGGCACAGTGTCGGAGATTGCCTTGGCCCTGAAGGCCCAACGTCCAGTGGTTTTACTGGCTGCGGATGACCTGACGATTCGGTTTTGTCAGCAGTTGACGGATGACGGTCTTGCGGTTGCGCCGTCTGTCGCGGTGGCCTGCCGCCAGGTGCAATCATACTTGGCTAGCATGGAAAGCAGCGACTAGCATAGAAAATAGCGCTTTACAGCAGGAGATAGGGGAAGATGACCCGCAATTCAGACAGCAGCGGTTTGGGACCAGACGCCGACAACGTCTCTGATACCTCTATTAACAAGGGCGACTTTAACAAAGACGATTTTATCCTGCCCCGTTATCCCTATCGGGGTGAGTTCTCCCCAGAACACTTGGCGTTCAATGCCAACCTGCAGGAATTTGCCGCGCGCGTTTCGCTGATTTGTAATCTGGAAACCGGCGGTAAAATTACCTCCCAGGATGCCTACGATCAGATTAAAGGCCTGTGGAAAGAGCTCAAGGCCTCTAAGAAAAATCTTCTGACACAAGATCAGTAGAGGGGCTGCCGCGGGTTGACTGACGAAACGGGTGAAACCTCAACCCAATCGACGATAGGAACTTCAGTCGTACTCGGTAGGCACAGTACTCAACGGGCAAAGTAGTCGGTGACGGCCTGCACAATGCGTTCCGAGGCCTGGCCGTCGCCGAATGGGTTGACGGCTTTCGCCATGGTGTCGTAAGCGCTGGGCTCAGCCAGCAGGCTAGCGGCCGCGTTAAAAATATTTTGACTATCCGTGCCGATGAGCTTGGCTGTTCCGGCGGTAATGGCTTCTGGACGTTCGGTGGTTTCCCGTAGGACCAGTACCGGCTTACCCAGCCCTGGCGCTTCTTCCTGGAGCCCGCCGGAGTCGGTCAGTAGCAGGTGGCATCGCTGCATTGCGCCGACCAGTTGAGCGTAATTTAGCGGTTCTACTAAAAAGGTGCGAGGATGCTCCCCCAACGCGGCTTGAAGCGGTTCGCGTACGGTGGGGTTACGGTGCAGCGGCAGGAGTAGTGCCGTGTCTGGAAACTGATCAAGCGTCTTCAGCAACCCCTGGGCGATGTCTTGGAGTGGGGCTCCCCAGTTTTCTCGTCGATGCACCGTGGATAAGATGACGCGGTACTTCGCCCAGTCTAAATGGGGTATGTCGCAGGCTGGCTGCTGATCGGCCACCGTTAGTAGGGCATCGATGACGGTATTGCCGGTCTGATACACTTTGCCGACCACGCCAGAGGCCTTTAAGTTATCCACCGCTTGGGCAGTGGGGGCAAAATGCAGGGTTGTGATTTGCGAGACGAGGCGTCGGTTGGCCTCCTCGGGGAACGGATCCAAAATATTGTCGGTGCGTAGACCTGCCTCTACGTGGCCTACGGGGATTTTGGCATAGAATGCCGCCAGGGCTGCGGCGAAGGCGGTGGTTGTGTCCCCTTGGACTAGGACCATTTGAGGTGCGAGGTCGGTCAGCAGGGTTTGCAGTCCTTGCAGGCTGCGGCAGGTAATGTCCGTCAGTGTTTGCCGCGGTTGCATAATATCTAAGTCTTGGTCGGCCTGTAGGTCGAACAGTCGCATCACCTGATCGACCATTTCGCGGTGTTGGCCCGTGAGTACGACCTGGGTTTTAAATTGGGACGACTGTTGAAAGGCGCGAATCACCGGTGCCAGCTTGATGGCCTCAGGTCGAGTGCCCAAAATAATACAGATGCGAATCGGTTCAGCGGCCATAGTTTTGGGGTCGAAAGGGTTATAAAAGCGCTTTAATCTTAAGCGCTGGCCGAAGGGCGTGGCACTTTTGCCAATGCGTTTCTGCTATGGGGGGCGAAATAGCTGGCATCTGGTTTGGGCCATCCGGGCCGACGATCGTTGGTCTCATCGAACCGGCAGGATGACGCCATTGAGATCGCAACGACGACCGCCGCGGCATTGCCCATTGTACGCCGCGAACTCACGGCAGCGCGCTCAGCGGGGAACCCAAATGCTCTTGACCCGCATAGGCTGTTAAGGCGTGCCCACCTAACGACCTATGCTTCTGCGCAATGGAACGCTGTCATGTCTGGGGCACTGTCCATGGGATGGCCATGACGTTCAACCTTGGCAGACTTGTGCTCAAGGGCAATCTCGATGCGGGCACACTCGATAAGGGCACACTGGATCGACCGCTGATCCAGCGTTGGCCAAGCGGCTTGCCCGGCCACGTGTAGTCATTTCCCAAGCCCAAAGGTGCGGGTGGCTCGGTTCAACCTGATGTGGGTTATGCGCCAGTGCCTTCGACTGCAACTCTGGCAGAATATAGCCTGCGCCATTTATAGCTCTCGCCACTTTGCTTAGGACAATCCTGGCACTCAAGTGCCTAGTGCTCTGTCAACTCTAGAATTTAGGGTCGGTGGGGACAGTGAAGTGGTGAAATAGTGAGGTAGTGAAATAGTGTGATGCCTTCATTTGATAAGGGTGAAGGACGATCCCTGCTTCACTACTCACTGTCCTAGCCCGAATATTTAGCCTTGACGCTGTACTAGTATGGTCGCCAAGTAGCCGGCCGTCGTGCACAAATCTTTGTGGCGGCGGATATACGTGAGGACATCGAGTGAGGCGATCCAACTCGGAGGGTCACGAGATGGCCGAAAGCAACGCCCCAGCCATACCATGCAGCCTTTCCTAGTGCTGTCCTAACCGATCTGGCTGCTCCAGAAACCCCAGTAGACGCCTAACCATGCGTGACGCTATCTCCCTAACGACCGAACATCTGGCCCAGCTGAACCTGGCCCCGGCCCACTCTGCCCTAGCTGGGCTTTTGGCTCAGCCTTCATTGGACTATCCAGCCCTCAAATTTGATATTGATTTTCCCCAGGCGTCTGACGACCCCCGCGAACTGTCAGAAATTCCAGAGGTGCGACTCTGGTTTATTCGCCTCGATAGTCGCTATCCTTGGCTGCCGCTATACCTGGATTGGGAGGCTGGTGAACTGGCTCGATACACGGCGATGCTGGTGCCCCATCAATTCAGCCCGGTTGATGGCATTCGCTACAACCCTGAAGCCCTGGAAATCTATGTGATGAACAAGGTCTTCAGCGTTCATCATTGGCTGCAAAGCAACGAGCTTGACGGCATTAAACGGCTCCAGCAGATGACCCAAATGCTAGGCTATGAGCTGGATGATGGGCTGTTTCAGCTGCTGTAGCGCTGACGAAGTGGCCCATGAGTCGCTAAAATATGAAAAGTATTTATTGTCAAGTACTGTTGGGTCGCCGCTGTCATTTTTAGGGTTTGCCAGGGGTCGGCTATCCCCTGCGTTGGTCATAGCCTTTGCCTCCCTAACGTTCTTTGCCTTCCAAACGTTGCCTTTAGTGACGCCGTCCCACTCCCCGCTGGCCTGATTTGGCTTCTACGGGACCCGCCCAGTTACATCCTTAAGCGATAGCTCCAAGCGACATGCCAAACGCTAAAACGAACGGACACGAGACCACCCACATTCGTTCGGTGCACTTTGGTGATTTGGACAAGCTGGTCCCGGCCAACGGTACGGAAGTGGTTTCCTCAGGGCAGCTCATGGAGCGGCCCCAATCTGTGCCTTGGCGCCTGCCCCGCTGGAATCCCTCGGCCCGCTGGGTGGCCCGTCTGCCAAATCCGCTGCCGTTGTCGCCCTCAGCCTACGTGGCTGAAACGGCCAATCAGGTCTGTGGCCTGATTCAGGTGTCGCCCTTTAACAGTACCCGCAGCACCTGGCGCGTTGAGCGTGTGGCCGTAAAGTCGGCAAACCAAAACAGTGGTCAGATGACGCTAGATTTGGACCTGGCTTCCAAGCTGCTGCGCCACTGCTTTGAGAAAATTTACGAAGCCCACACGTGGATTAGTGAAACCGATATCAATGACAAATTTGGGTTAGCGCTGTATCGGCAGAATGGGTTTCAGCCCCTGGCCCATGTCACCTATTGGTCCGTGTCTCCCGAACAGCTCCAGGCTTTGGCTGAGCACGAACCTGATCTGCCGAATTTGCTGCCCATCAGTAATGCCGATGCTCAACTCATCTATCAGCTTGAAACGGTGTCGATGCCGCCCCTAGTGCGCCAGGTGTTTGACCATCAGATTCAAGACTTTCGATCCAATGGGTGGAATCTGCTGCCTCAGATCGGGCGTTGGATGCGTAAAACTGAATTGGTCTCCGCCTATGTGTTTGAGCCCCAGCGTAAGGCCGCCATTGGCTGCTTTCGGCTAAAGCTATCGCGGGGCGCCAATCAACCCCATACGGCAAAATTGACGGTACACCCGGCCTACACCTGGCTCTATCCTGAACTCATGGCGCAGATGGCCCAAGTTGCCCAAAGCTTTCCGGGGCAGCCGTTGCGACTGGCGTCGCTAGACTATCAGCCGGAGCGCGAGGCGTATCTCAATCGCATTGAGGCCACCGAGGTGGCGCATACGGTGATGATGTCCCGGTCGGTGTGGCATAAGGTGCGGGAATCGAAGGCGGTGACGCTGGAGGGGCTACATTTACCCGACGTGCTCCAGGGGCTACAGCCCGCCGGTAAGCCGATGCCAGGGCGGTTTTCTTGGCAGGGTCCCCCCAACGGCATGGACTACACTCCGACCGACTATCGTTCGACCTGGCCTGAGGAAGAGGAGTCAGAGCTCGATGGTGCCATCGATGACCCCCCGAACCCAGCCGAGTAAGGCCTTGAGGCATGTTAAGGCATTGAGACATGGTATCGGCACTGGGGCTGGATGTAGGACATAAGCGCATTGGTGTGGCGGGGTGCGATCGCACCGGCCTGATTGCAACGGGCCTCACCACCCTAGAAGGGCTGTCCTTTAATCAAGTGGTCGAACAATTGCGTGGGCTGGTGCAGGAGCGTCAGGTGACCCAGCTCGTCGTTGGCCTACCCTACACCCTGTCAGGGGAGTTGGGCACCCAAGCGAAACGGGTGCAAAGATTTACCCGACGGCTTGCCGCGGCCCTGCAACTGCCGGTAGAGTACGTGGACGAACGGCTGACCTCCTACCAAGCGGAGCAGCTGCTACTGGCCGAACGTCGTTCCCCGTCCCGCAATCGCGCCCTCATTGACCGTAAAGCGGCGGCCATTATTTTGCAGCAGTGGCTGGATCAGCGCCGCGTCTGATCACCCTCAATTTGCGTGATTTTCTAATCTTTCGGAGCTTTGTCATGTCCGCCCCCGACCCCACCGCCCTAGACTCAAACTTTGAGCAAAACCCAACGGTATTGCTCAAAGATGAAACGGGCCAAACCCTAGCGTGTTACGTCGAAAAGACCATTGAGGCCGCGGGGCAAACCTACGCGCTCCTGTTGCCAGTGGATGAACCCATTGAGCTGTTCGCCTGGGAAGCCGAGGAGGAGGTGTTGGCAGATGTGGAAGATGATGAGATTGACGCCCTGTTTCCCAGTGCTCGGGCCGTCCTTTCAGAACTCAATTTGACCCTGAAGCGCAGTGCCTATACCCTAACCGCCACGGGCGAGCTCCCTGAGCCTGACGATGACAACATTTTGACCCTAGAAGTCGAAGACGACGAGGCCTCCAGCAGCGATAGCTTTCAGATGCTGGCCAACTTTTTTCATAACGATCAGCAATACACGATCTGTACGCCGCTAGAGCCCCTGTTATTTTTTGCCCAGTACGCTGCTAATGGAGTACCGGTCTTGCTTTCGCCGGAAGATTTTAAACGGGTGCAGCCCCTGCTTGAAGACTCTCTATTTGAGGAGATGGAGTAGGCGATACCGCGCATTTGAACGGGAATTTCCCAGCTGGGATCGGGGAGTACGGTATTCTGCGGGGTAATGTTGCCCGTCAGGGTAGCCTTTAGGTGCTTTATCGATTGCCCCTATTTACCCCCACTTTCTCTCCCCAATTTTCCCATGTCTGGTTGCGTGAAACGACTGTTCTTCATTGGCATTTTGCCAGTGTCCCTGGGCCTAGCGGCTTGGCAGGGTTGGTCCTGGTGGAGCTGGGCCAGTGCGCCCTACAGCGAGGCCGTTGGCCTTGATAGCACCGTCCAAATTGAAATTCCGCCGGGCACCCCAGCCCAGCAGATTGGGCAAGATCTGGAAGCGGCTGGCGTGATTCGCTCTACCACCGCCTGGAAGCTATGGACTCGCTGGCAAGGGATCCGCAACCGCGAGGGAGGCTTCCAGGCCGGCACCTATGCGCTGTCGCCTGCAGAGCCGCTGAATGCGATCGCCTCTCAGATTTGGGAGGGTGAGGTGATTCAGTTGAGCTTTACCATCCCTGAAGGGTGGAACCGAGCACAAATGGCGGCGGCCTTAGATGCCCAGGGGTTTGTCGCCGCACAGGATTTCCTCGCGGCTACCGAGAATATTCCCTATGACCGCTACCCCTGGCTGCCCAGCGGCCTACCTCACCTAGAGGGGTTTCTTTATCCCGAGACCTATCAGATCCCCAGCGAACAAGTGAGCGCTGAGGGCGTAGTTAACCTTATGCTGTCGCGGTTTGAAAATATTGCACTGCCCCTATTTCAGCAGCAGACCAGTGCCTACGATCTGCTGGAGTGGGTTACCCTGGCCAGCATTGTGGAGAAAGAATCGGTGGTGGCTGAAGAGCGAGACACGATTGCCGGAGTCTTTAACCGCCGCTTAGCGGAAGGGATTACCCTCGGGTCTGATCCCACCGTAGTATGGGTTGGGTATTACCCAAACTCCTGAAAATCCGTTGACCTTTGCCCAGGTCCGCACCCAAAACCCTTACAACACCTATATCAACGCTGGGTTGCCCCCTACCCCAATTGCCAGCCCCGGTCTAGCCAGTTTAGAGGCGTCTCTAGATCCGCCGGACACCGAGTTTCTTTACTTTGTTGCCCGCTACGACGGGACCCATGTATTTAGTCGGACCCTATCTGAACACGAGGCGGCAACGGCCCGTATTCGTCGGGAAGTCGACGCGAGGAGTGAATAATGCGGCACTGGATTCGTCTATTACAGCCCGACATTTACTTGGGCAACTCTATTCTGGCGCTAACGCCCGAGGTGATTGCCCGGCAGGGGCTGCGGGGACTGATCGTCGATGTCGATGAAACCCTGGTCTCCATGACGGATCCAGACCCGGCGGCGGAGATCCGGCAGTGGGCGGAGGGGGTCAAGGCCGACTGTCAGGTGGTACTCCTGAGTAATAACGTGCATCACGAACGCATTCGCCGTATTGCTGAAGCGTTGGACGTGCCGTTTTTTACGGCAGCAGGCAAACCCTCGCGACGGAAGCTGCGGCAGGCGCTGGCGCTCATTAACTTACCGCCCGAAACCGTGGCAATGGTGGGCGATCGGCTCTTTACTGATGTGTTAGCCGGGAATCGCCTCGGTCTGGTGACCGTGCTGGTGGACCCTGTTCTTGAGCTCGGGCAATTGAATCTCAAACAGATATTGCGATCGCTGGAAATTTGGATTTCTGCACGCTTAGGGGTCACACTGCAGGCGGTAACGGGGCGTTAAGGCATCCGATAAGGACCATCCATTGCGGCGAAGGTTGGTAGGAATATAAAGAAAACCTTATAGCTTTTTGTCGACGGTGCTTTTGCTGTAACCATATCTATATTCAGACGGGATCGACCTTCCTATAAAGATCCTGGTTCATATACGCGCGCAAAATAGTACGGACAGGAGGGGCAGTTGATATCGCTGTCCCTCTTCTCTTTATGGGATTTTTTTGAGCGAGAACGATATGTCCGACCGGTCCCAGACCCTAGTGATCAAAATTGGTACCTCCAGTTTGACCCGATCCGACGGCCAACTGGCGTTAGCGACCATGGCACAGCTGGTCGAAATGCTCAGTCAGCTGCAGCGGGATGGACACCGGGTGATTTTGGTGTCCTCTGGCGCGGTTGGGGTTGGCAGCGCCCGGTTGCGATTAGAGACCCGTCCCCAAACCATGGCGCTGAAGCAGGCCGTAGCTGCCGTGGGGCAGAGCCGATTAATGCGGGTCTATGACGATCTATTTACGGTCTTAGGCCAACCCATTGCTCAAGTGCTGCTGACCCGCAGCGACTTGACCGATCGCCTGCGATATCTCAACAGTTTTCGAACTTTTCAAGAATTGCTGCGGCTGGGGGTGATTCCCATTGTCAATGAAAACGACACGGTGGCCATCGACGAGCTGAAGTTTGGTGATAACGACACCCTGTCAGCGCTCGTGGCGAGCCTGGTGGAGGCGGACTGGCTGTTTCTGCTGACCGATGTGGATCGACTGTACTCCGATGATCCAAGGCTTAACCCGGATGCTGAGCCCATTGTCAGGGTGGAGCGACTCGAAGACCTTA
This sequence comes from Cyanobacteria bacterium J06632_22, assembly GCA_039821475.1. GTDB lineage: Bacteria > Cyanobacteriota > Cyanobacteriia > Phormidesmidales > Phormidesmidaceae > CAWUKV01. Next base: position 8,336 of record JBCBOC010000025.1, read on the forward strand.
AGGCTATGAATATTACGGTGGGTGGCCAGGGCTCAGCCTGGGGCACTGGCGGTATGGTGACAAAGCTGGAGGCGGCTCGCATTGCCACGGCCGCTGGCGTTCGCATGGTGATTACTGACGGCCAACAACCCCACCGCATTGTTCAGGCTTTATCGGGGCAGCAGGTGGGGACTCAATTTCTGCCCCAGCCTCGACCGGCCAATGCCCGCAAGCGCTGGATTGCCCATGGGCTGGTCCCTGTGGGGACCTTGGTACTAGATGCGGGTGCGGTGCGTGCGATCGCAACTCAAGGCAAATCCCTCTTACCTGCAGGCATCGTGCAGGTTGAGGGGCAATTTCCCTCCGAGTCAGCGGTCATGCTCCAGGATCTTGACCGTCAGGAAATAGCCCGTGGCATTGTCAACTACAGCGCCGCCGAGCTGAGAAAAATTCAAGGGCAGCAGACCCAGGCCATCGAATCGATCCTGGGCTATGGAGGGGCTGATACGGTGATTCATCGGGATAATCTGGTGCTCAGCGGCCTAGGCGATCGTTAAACCTTATCCCGAGAATGGGAGTTCAGGGGGAAAACGTCGGAAAAATGCCAGGTTTGGATGGGGCCAAGAGGGTTAGCCCCCTTGTTTGCGCCTGCAGCACCGTTCGTGCCGGCTAAAAGGCCCCGCTTCGGCTAGCCAGCACATAGATTGTCTTGAGCAAAATCTGAAGATCGTAGAGGGGCGTCCATGCGTCCTGATAAACCAAGTCAAGGAGGACGATTTCCTCAAAGTCTTTGATGGCTGAGCGACCACTCACCTGCCATTGGCCCGTTAGTCCGGGTTTAACATCTAGTCGTCGCCAATGGTGGGGGCTGTAACGGGAGACTTCATCGCCTGTCGGTGGACGGGTGCCCACCAGGCTCATATCCCCCTTCAGCACATTCCAAAATTGAGGAAATTCATCCAAACTGGTTTTTCGTAGGAACCGTCCTACACGGGTTACCCGTGGATCCTGTTCGTTTTTAAAGATCAGGCCCTGGGCTTCATTCTGAACTTGTGCCTTGAGGGCGTCAGCGTTTTGGACCATAGAGCGAAATTTGTAAATCTTGAAGGGCTTCCCCTTCAGCCCATAGCGCTCTTGGCTGTAGAGTATGGGCCCAGGACTATCGAGTCGAATCGCGATGGCCAAAGGGAGATACAGGAGGGCCAGCAGCGTCAGTCCGACCAGTGCGCCTAAAATATCCAGGCTACGCTTTGAGAGCGATCTTGCGGATCGATGGGGGGCTGTCGAATTCTGGGCAAGCTTAGAAAAGTCCGTTTGCCCAGGGATCGATCCGTTTAGGGATCGGCTTGCAGAAGAGGTCATTACAGTTTGAAGAATCACAGTGCAGAGAACTGAAAAATCTAATGAGAAGTCAAATAGACTGTGTCCCGCCTTAGAGCATTCACGGATATAGTTGACTATTGGGTCTGCGCTTTTGTTCGCCAGACTGGGCGATATTAAGTCTTAAGGCGCAATTTTTCGAAGTTATGCGAGAAATTGCAAAAAATAGAGGTTTAATCGTTTGCCCCCGGGGCATAGATGCAGTGCTAGGGTCAGGTGGACATCAGTTTGCTGCCGCAGCCCGAGCCGGTGATGGCGACGCCTATCATGGGAGAGTGCGGCTATCGAGCCATTTCAGTTTGATTGGCAGCGGTTTGCTAGGGTAGGGTGCTGAAGCCAGAATGATTGGGCCAGAATGATCGGGCCAGAATGATTGGGCCAGAAGGATCGGGCCAGCGTACGTTGACCAGGGTGTTCAAGCCCATCAGTTTGAGCCAATAGATCGGTTGGGGCCAATAGATTTGGGCCTAGGGATATCGGCCAGTGTGTTTGTAGTGAGGGGATAGCGTAATGTCAGTGGCAGATGAGATCGCACAGGATTGGCGCGACCGTTTGCAAGCCGATTTACCTCAGCAGCCGGAGGAAACCCGGACGGCTGTTTTGCAGTGGCTGATTGGTGAGGACACCGCCCGTTACGATGCGCTGAACCCGCGAGATCTCAAAATTGCCAAGCAGGCCATCGGCTATCGTTACCGGATCTTCCACGAAACCTACTGGGGACTGCCCCCCAACCGTGCCTACCAGAAGCTACTACAGAAGCTTGGGGGCTTGTTCCTGATTCGTAGCAAAGTCCGCACCTGGATTGCGCTCAGTCGCGATCGCAAACGGGCGGTAAAGGACGTGTTGCAGGAAGTCATCCAGGAAATGCTGCAAAGCGACCGCCATCTTCAACAGCAGCTGAAGTGGATTGCCCAGTGCACGACCCGTGCACAACTGCGTAACCTGCTCACCCTAGCCACGGTAGAAGAGTACTGCCTGCGTCCCATTCGCAATCAGCCACTGCTGGTTTACCGCTTCGTCAACTATCTACGTCGCTCCCAGCGAGGGGGCATGACACAAGTCCCGAGTGCTGAGCTGATTCAGCTGATTTCCGAAGAGATTGGCACCGACGAAGCTGACGGTACCCTGAGCCTGCTAGATTTTGAGGCAGTCAGTACCTACGAGTCGCAGCAGGCCTTTGAAGAACAGCAGCGGATGCGTGAACAGGTCAAAGATAGATTCTTTCACTATCTGCGCGATGCCCTGGACGATACGGCAGCCCATTGGCTGGAGCTCCATTTGCAGGGTTATTCCCAAGAGTCCATTGCCCAGCAAATGGAGCTATCCATTAAGCAGGTTTATCGACTGCGTGAAAAAATCAGCTATCATGCTGTGCGCATCTTTACCTTAAAAGAGCAGCCTGAACTGGTCGCTGGCTGGCTCAAAACCTCCCTTAGCGAACATAATCTGGGGCTGACGGTGGCCGAATGGCAAACCTATTGGCCCACCCTCACACCCAACCAGCAGCAAATTCTAGACGGCCTTAAGGGCGGGGCGTCAGTGGATGCGATCGCAGCCCAGCTGAGTCTTAAACCCAAACAGGTAATTAGTGAGTGGGCAAAACTATATTTGTCGGCTCAATCTGTGCGATCCGGGCAAGCTAAAAGTAAGTAAGGACAGTTGAGCCATCGGATGGGGCATTTTAGCTCTAGCCGCCGCGTGTCCTTATCCCCCCAACGCAAAATGCTCTATGGCTCAGCCCAGCCTCTATGTCGGCTGTTGTTATATTGCTAGCGCCTATCGGTTAGGACACTGAGTATGGGTATCCCGCTGAGTACACAACCCATGGCGGCGTAACCGCCAATTGGCTAAAGCCATCTCGGGTGATTCAGTGCCAAAGATGGGATCTGGCTGTATGTAATAACGTGTGTCCGTTGAGGCGCGGTTGCCGTAACAGGCGCAGGGTGGGTAGACCTATTCAACTGCGTCAATGGGCCTCAGAATACAGGCCTTCATTGTCCTGCATGGTTCCGAGCAACTCGACGAACACAACATATTCAGCAATTGCCCCTGATGCAGATATAGCCGTCGCCACAAAGCTTTGTGCACGACGGCGGGCCACTTGGCTCCAATACTGAGCACTTGAGCGTCAGAATTGTCCTAAGCAAAGTGGCAAGAGCTATAAAAGGCTTTACACAAATCCCAATCTACACAAAACCTTTACCGCGAAACGTTACATCTCCCCTAAATCAATCGGGTAACTGTCATCCTGATTGAAAGACTAGCTATAGACTTTATTAGACGTCCGTCTTTGTGAATGTTTGATCTAGATGTTCAATCCCTTGAATATCTTCTCGGCGCCCTAGCCTATGGCGGACTGTAAAAGCGATATTACCGGCATCTATCGTTGCTATGCACTCTTCTCCTGACACGTCACCGTCTCAACCCGCTGCTGAACTGTCCGATGCGACGCCGGTTAAGGCGGACATCAACCAAATGTTTGTCCTGATTGAGGGGATTTTGCCCTTCGAGGCTTGCCTGTACTATCAGGTGCTGCCGCTGTCCATCGAGGGCAGTTGCCTCAACTTAGGCATGGTCAACCTAGGCGATCAGGCCGCCGCTGACTATGTACGGCGGCTCGTGTCCTATATCAACTGCTCGATTGTGCCGCGGCAGATTCCTTCAGATTGGCACCGGGGAATCCTCTCTAAATTTCTCAGTCATTCTGCTAAAAATCGTTCTTCGGCGCCCTCTGTTGCGTCTCCGGCACCCAGCCCGACGACGTCCTCTCCACCGGCTTCGTCGCCACCAGAACCGCAGCCGGCCCCCGCTAGGCAGCAGCCGGTGCCATCCCCTCGGCCCTCGGCTCCGCCCACCCCCGCGGCAGCGCCTGCTGCGCCCTTTGCCGAGCAGCCGACGCTAGTTGTTAATGCTCCAGATGACCTGGCCTCCGATATCCCTGCCGGTGAATCACGCCGTACGCCTCAGGCGGGTAAAGGTGAGCTTGATCCGGTCGAGGACAATGCGGCGGCAATGTCTCCGGCGCCTGCTGCTGTGCCAACGTCTGCTCCCCAACCCGCTTCAAATTCATCCGCGACCAATAGCAGCTCAGGCACCACGGCTAATGCTTTACCCTCCCTGCAACACCTACCGCCAAAGGCCTTGACCGAAGCGTTGTTTGATCGTGTGATCGATGAAGGGATTGGGCGACTGTACCTGGAGCGGCAACCGCAGGCTGGGCGAATTCTCTGGAGTAAGGACGGTGTCCTACAGTCTGTCTTAGAGCAGATTGATGTTCAGGTTTTTCAAGGTGTCATCAACGAGCTTAAGCTCATGGTCAGTTTGTCCTTGATCCCTGCCCGAAAACCGCGCCAGGTTGAATTGGAGCGATCGCATCGCGGGCAGCCTATCCTCTTGCGATTTCGCCTAATTCCAGGGACCTACGGCGAAGAAGCCACGCTGCAAGTCCTTCGAGGGGCGGCGCTCAAGTTCTATCAGCAGCAACAAATCGAAAAGATGGGGCGAGATGCGCTAGGGGTTGCCCAGACACTCCAGCAGCGATTAAACGAAATTCGCCGCCAGGCTAGACAAAGTCTGCCAACCGATCCGGTGCCCAATGAGACGCTACCGGCCATCGTCGAGATGCTTAAAAACATGGAGCAGCAGGTCCATGAAATGATGAATGCGCCAGACCAGTAGGCGAGCTAGCGATGTGTCAGCTCTAGAATTGAGAACTGGCAGGAAACTGCGAAACAGTGCATGGTGAGGTAGCGAATAGTGGCTAGAGGACGCTCTACTGCTCTTCCCTAGGTTTTTTCCACGCGCTAACCATTCGCCGAAAATTCACTTGAAACTCTGCCCAACCCAGTCGGCTGCCGGGCTGTTCTTCTTCCCAAGAGGCCGACAAAACACCATAGGACAACCCTAGGACGCCTAAGCCAAAGCAACCCAGCGTAGACAGCAGTACCAACGTGGTCGGGACTTCATAAATCTGATGAATTATGATAATATAAGAGCAGATGAAAATGTAGCCATCTATCCCTGTGGTCAGAACCGTGAAGACAATCATGCGCTTGATCTTCCGCTGACTAACCTCTTCTGGTATGGCATCAGCCTCTGTTG
>JBCBOC010000348.1:0-4922 GCA_039821475.1 Cyanobacteria bacterium J06632_22
GTGAAGTGGTGAAATAGTGAGCTAGTGAAATAGTGCGAGACCTTTAGCTAATCAGCATTTAAGGACGATCTCTACTTCACTAATCACCACTCACTACTTCACTAGCCTTACCCGAATTTTTAGCTTTGACGCTGCACTAGGTGGTACCTATCGTGTTGCTAGTGCATCCTCGGAAACTTACCCAAAGTATTCGATGATAGCGTTGGTAAATTCTGAACACTTCAAAGGCTCAACGGGTGGGTCCATCAATCGAGCGAGGTCGTAGGTCACCTGCTGGTTTGCGATCGCACGGCTCAACCCTTGTTTGATCAAATCGGCAGCTTCCTGCCAGCCCATGTATTCCAACATCATCACACCCGAAAGAATGACAGAGCCAGGGTTAATGCGGTCTAGCCCAGCGTGTTTGGGTGCCGTGCCGTGGGTCGCCTCAAAAATGGCACAGGTATCGCCAATATTCGCGCCCGGGCCCATCCCAAGGCCGCCCACCATTGCCGCGGCTGCATCGGATAGATAGTCGCCATTGAGATTCATGGTCGCCAGAATAGAATATTCGTCAGGGCGCGTTTGAATCTGTTGGAAAATGCTGTCGGCAATGCGGTCATTGACCATAATCTTTTGCTTCCACTGCCCCTGACCATGGGTCGCACCAATACTGTCCAGAATGCCCTGGACTTCATCGCGGATTTTGGCCTGCTTTTCTGGCGTGAGGGCATCGTAACCGGGTTCGACCTTGCGAGCATTGTCCTCAATGGACAGGCCTGGATTTTGGTCCAGGTTATCGAGCACCCAGGACTCTCGCTCGGTGACGCACTGGTCTCGAAACTCGGCTGTCGCAAGTTCGTAACCCCAATCGCGGAAGGCTCCTTCGGTATATTTCATGATGTTGCCCTTGTGCACCAGGGTAACCTGCTGCTTTTCGGGCGGCAGTCGCAGGGCATGCTGAATTGCTCGACGGACCAACCGCTGGGAGCCCGTTTTACTGATGGGCTTAATGCCAATGCCCGCATCGGCAGGGATCTGCTTACTGCCATGTTCGGGCGTCGCCGGAATCAAATCATTATTTAAGAGCTGAATGAGCTTGGTGCCGATGTCGCTCCCCTTGGCCCACTCAATCCCGAGGTAAATATCTTCGGTATTCTCGCGATAGACAATAACATCTAGCTTTTCAGGGTGCTTGTGGGGCGACGGCGTACCGGGATAGTAGCGGCAGGGACGTACACAGGCATAGAGGTCATTAATCTGCCGTAGGGCGACATTCAAGGAGCGGATCCCCCCACCGACGGGCGTCGTCAAGGGGCCTTTAATCGCAATGCCATACTCACGAATGGCGGCTAGCGTATCCTCCGGCAGGTACTGATAGGTGCCATATTTCTCACAGGCCTCATCCCCGGCATAAATTTTGAACCAGGAAATTTTGCGCTGCTCACCGTAAGCTTTTGAGATCGCAGCATCGATCACGCGCTGCGTTGCTGGCCAAATATCAACGCCTGTGCCATCCCCACGAATAAAGGGCACGATGGGCACATCTGGCACAATCGGCGCACCATCCTTGAACTGAATACGTTCGCCCACCGATGGCGGAGAAATCTGGTCGTACATGTGCGCTTACCTAAACTAAAAACTAATGTCCTGAGTCAACGTCTCGGCCGGGGAGGCCAGCCCGTATTTTATAACAGGCAAAGGGCTGGTTCGCGGCATTCGACTGCATTGCAGGGTGCCAAAAACGGAGGCTTTATTCACAGATGGACAGTTTGGACAGCCGCGTCCTCAATTCTAGAGCGCTGGAACCCGCTATCAGCCACTGATTCGATAGCCATAGGCGTAAATCAGACCAGTGTGGGAACAATAGCGGTAAGCTGAACACTGTTATAACTGTCACTACAACCAGACATGAATGGGCCGCGTCTGGAATCATGTAGATAGCTAGCAGGTTAGACCGCCATCTGGTACAAGGCTTGGACTGGTGAGTTGTAACCAACTTGCTATTTCGACTTAATATTGATGGGTTAGCGGCCAAACTTCACTGTCAAAGATCTTCTAATCTTATGACTTGAAGGTTGAATCTCAATCAAGACATCCACTCTGTACTTGGCATCGGAATGAAAAAGATCCTGATCGTCGATGATGACAACACCCTTCGAGCCGCGCTCACGCGCTACCTTCAAGAGCGAGGCTTTTCAGTTCGTGACGCGTCATCCGGGGCGGCGGCTTTAGACCTATTTGAGCAAGATCCACCGGATTTGGTGGTATCTGACGTGCTGATGCCCGAAATGGACGGTTATGAATTTTGCACACAGCTTCGCGGTATTCGCGCTGGACAGCTGGTACCTTTTATTTTCCTGTCAGGGAAGGGTGAACTCGACGATCGAGTCCAAGGACATTCCATTGGTGCCGACGATTACTTGGTAAAACCTTTTCACCCTAAAGAGCTGATTGCCAAGATCGAAGCCCAGCTTGAGCGATCTCGCCGGATGAATGCTGAAATTATTCGCATGGTGCAGCAGGTTTCCCCTAATCCGGAACCGGCTACCCCCAAAAAGCCAACTGAGCCATTACCCCTAACGCCCGCAGAAGAAAAAGTTTTCTGGGAAGTCATTCAAGGGTTTACCAACAAACAGATCGGCGATCACCTCTTTATTAGCCCACGGACGGTCCAAACCCACCTCAGCAACATTCTGAGCAAGCTATCCCTAGAAAATCGGTCACAGCTGATTCGCTACGCCTTTGAGCGGGGTTACCAGCCACCAACCCCGATCAAGGGTGCAGACTAGCTACAGTTTGCACTGAGCAGCCGGTACAACTCCACATCCGGCCGCATTGGCCATCCGTCCTAAACATCATCATTTTGTCACTTTCGTAGAAAAACCGATCTAAATGCATGGCTTGCGGCTTGTGTTGGTCTCTGACAGTGCGGTAGCCTGAACGATAAGGGTTGAGCCTTTGAGTCTGACGGTACGGCCTGCACGGCTCAGTGACGAGTCGTAGGGTTCAGGCGTTTAGGATATAAAAGCTCATGGTGTCGCTGCTTGACCGCGGTAAACAAGACACACCCGCCAGCGCCGTTAGGATAAGGCTGAATACCCTGTTGTCCTAGCCGATTTCGCTATGTGCCCAGCAGGATAGCCGCACTCGATGTCCTAGCCTAGGTGGCGTGAACCATAATTTTGGCGCTTTTTTGGAGTCTCCAGGCGGTTGCGACACTGCCTGAGCGTGAGTATGAGCAATTCTTCTACCCCTTCGATCTTATCCGAGTCATCGTCAACGACCCCAGAGATAGTGGCCCCAGAAACAGTGACCCCAAAGGCAACGAGCAACGTCATCACACCCCTAATAGAACAGCTAACGTCAGGGTCATTCAAACAGCAGCTTAGCGCCATTACTGCCTTGCAATCTCTGGGTGAGCCAGGACTAGGAGCACTGATTGATTTTGTGCAATCGCAAGTGCCTTTGCCCCTGTCTGCACCCTCTGCGGCCGCCGTTGGTAAAGTTCACCAAATCCTAGTCCAGCAGGCCGACCAGTTCTCGCCAGCCCAAGCTTTACTCGAAAACGAGCTATCTCAGGGTCCATTCGCAGTACAGCCCGACTGGAGCGTAGACTATCAGGAGCTCCAGCAATTACTAGCCCGCCAAGACTATGAGGCTGCTGACCGTCTAACCATGCAAAAACTTTGCGAATTGGCCGGTCCCGACGCCTTGGCTCGAAAATGGGTCTACTTTACCGAAGCAGACCGGATGCCCATAGCCGACCTGCTGGCCCTCGATCAGCTTTGGCAAGCCTATTCAGAAAATCGATTTGGCTTCTCCCGTCAGCGAGAGATTTGGCTAGGCGTCAACCAAAACTGGGATCGCCTGTGGGAAAAGCTAGCCTGGAAGTCAGGCAACATTTGGACCCGCTATCCCGGCGAGTTCACGTGGTCGCTGACGGCACCTGCGGGACATCTGCCGCTATCTAACCAGCTGAGAGGTGTCCGTATGATTGCAGCCCTATTTGATCATCCTGCCTGGAAAGACACTGCAGCAGAGTAAGCCTGGAGAACAAGCCATTAGGCGAAGATAAGATCCTACTTTTGGACTGCATCGCAAAAGCTCCGGAATAAAATGCTGATAACAGCCCTAGCAAAAAGACAAAGGCGACATGCCAATGACGCGTGTGAGCATCATTGGGAAAGCCGTAGCGTTTACGCTAGCCATCAGGTCTGACGCGGCAAAAGGCCTTCCATACTTGAATCTTTCGTATTGGAGACCTTGTGACACTGGTCTGGCGTCTCAGACGCTCGGATAGTCGGCGCAGATACCCTGTGGGCCGGAGGCAAGGGCGCTTTTGTCAGGTGACTTACAATAGCTAGAAGCTGTTGAGGCTCCACAGCAAGAAAATCAGGATCCTGGGCCGCCAAAGCCTCAATACTACTGAACCCCCAACCCACCGCCACCACAGGCAACCCAATTTCACGGGCAGCAGCAACGTCTCGCGTTTCATCGCCAATGTACAGCGCATCATCGATCTGCTGTCGCCCCAAAATACGTCGGAGCCGTCGCGCTTTACCCAGTAGCCCAACATTGGCATGAATACTGCCGAATAAATCAGCCAGCTGGTTCAACGCCAAAAACTGTCGAATATTTCCCGCAGAATTAGAACTCACAATCATCAGTGAGTGTTCTTGAGAAAGCTGCTGCAACACTTCCGGCAAATCAGCAATGGGGAGCAGCTGATCGATTTCGCGATGCAGTTCTCGGCGCACTCGACGAATCAGGAAGGGAATACGAAAGAGGGGAATCTCCGACTGAGCCAGGAGTTGCTGGGGCGTCAGGGTGCGATAGTACGCCAAACGCTCAGGCGTGGTTGGCGTAAACCCATAATGCGGTGCCAACCGATTCGTGATACGCACAATCGCCAATAGGGTGTCTGCGATGGTGCCATCAAA
>JBCBOC010000187.1:0-6862 GCA_039821475.1 Cyanobacteria bacterium J06632_22
CCGCTTGGGCCTCGTCAGCCGGTAGCGCCATCTCGATACCCTTATACTCAGGGCGATCTTCTAGCAGCATCTGGCAAAAGCGCTGGTAGAGTTTAGGGCGCTGCCGGGGTAGCTCTTTACTGGGGCGAAACTGATGCACCGTGGCAATCATCACCAGCAGCAGTGGATTGTCGGCCATTTTGGCTAGGGCAGGCCGCTGGTCTATTTGTTCAATCAGTCCGGTGGCCTGTTCATCGGCCTTGGCCCGCAGTTGCTCGGGGGCGCGACCGGAATAAAGATTTTTGATCTGGCAACGGTACCACCGCCGCAAAAAGTCATTGCGCTGGTCATCGTCAAAGGGCTGCACCTCAATGGGCGTCCAGGCATGGTCGCTGGTGTAGCGGTCGTAGCCCACCGGACGAGAGGTGAGCACAAACCGCGCCGTGGCACCGTAGGTGCTGACGGCCTGATCAATCCACTGGCCCACGGCCTTGCAGTCATCCGTCGCCACCTCATCAAAGCCGTCGATCATTACTAGGGCATTGCCCTGGCGCAGTAGCTTGTCGGCCCAAGCGGCATCTAGGTTTAGCCGCTGTCCGCCCCGCACTTTGGGCAGGTACTTGTCTGCAATCAGAGTAGGCAGGTCCGGGGCGTCAGCCTGGGCCATCACCCCGCGCCAGTCCCGCAGGTACAGCAAAATGGGCACCAGCCGGGGTACTCGCTTGTCGCGACACAGTTTGCCAGGGCGAGTGCCGTAGCGGTAGGCAATGTGCCGCAGCAGGGTGGTTTTGCCATAGCCCCCTCGGGCAATTATGGCGAGGTGGCGAGTCTTTGCAGTACGTTTTGTCTCCCGCAACAGCTTCCAAATGTACAGGGCATCGTCGCCAGAGTGCGACAGTTTCCCATTCAGCGCCTCAGCCCAGCCAAACCGAGACACCAGCCCCTGCCACAGGGGACGCATCACCGGCAGTTGCGTGACTTTCTGCCAGGGGGTTGCTTGCTGAAGCCCCAGCGCATCGGTGTCTGGCAGCCCAGCCCCCAGCCGTGCCTCTAACCCAGCAAAGTCTCCTCGCCCCAGGCCACCCCGCAGGCCCAGGGGCACATACACCTCTTCTAACAGCGGCACCGATTGCCATTTCATCTCGGCAATGCCCTCGGCCTTATAGTCTTGGCAGGCATTAGCCTGGGCACGGACAAACTTGTTATCGGCCTTAGCAAAGAACCACTGCACCTTGCGGTTGAGCTGGCCCAAGCCATCCCATAGCGAGTTACCGTGCTGACTGCCCAAGGCCCCGGCCCGCTCGTTCGAGGTCGTGATCAGGCTGCCTGTGTAGGCAGCCCAGGCCCCGGTAATCAGCATCACCGGAAACATCAAACCTGCATAGAGCCAGTTCTCATTCAGCAAAAAGTGAACCATCACCCAGCCGGTGCCACCCACGGGTGTTAGCTTGACGACTGAGTTGATAAAACGTGAGACAAACTGGCTTTCGGGATTGGGACTGGGGCTACCCGTACTCATCGGTGGAGGCTAGAACTTCGACAGTTTCACCATAGCCCGCCCGACCAAATCTGGCCCAGGTGAACGCATTTGATTAATCTTCCAAAACCTCTACCAGTTCCTCAAACGGCACCTCAAGCGCCTTAGCAATTCGCATCACCGTCGGTCGCTTTCGCAAACGCAACGACGCCGAAGCCCACCAGCGCACCCTGAGTCAGCTGATACCCCAGGCCCAGTTCATCTTCCTGTTCGACAACAACCGATCTCAACAATGCATTAACAAGTGATGCAAGTGATGCAAGTGATGCTATAACTTCTCTAGTCACGGTTTTGCACTTATGCCAAACAAACCAAAGCCCCGTCGCATCAGCGTTGATATTGGCGGCATCGAAAAAGAACTAGCCGAATTTGCTGAACTCGCAGGCATCCCGGAGGATGTCTGGACCCAAATGCCCGACAGCCAAAAGCTGCTGATACTCGCCAAACGAGGCATCCAGGCAACTCGCGATGCCCTAGCCGCCGATGCGGCTCAGGATGAGGCTGCGCAAGATGGATAGCGAAACTCGTCAGGCTATCAACCAACTCCGCAGCCGCGTCGATAGCATCAATGAATCGCTGGAGATCACCACCGAGGCTCTAGGCGCGTTCATGGAAGAATGCAACCAGCGCTTTGCTGGTATTGACGAAATCCTTGAAATTTTGATTAGCGAGTCGACCGTAGGGCGAAAGAGTCTGTTGGATAAAATCGACGAGATTAACAGGAGACTAGATGAGCAATTATGACCATCTGAAACAGCAGCTTACGGACATGCGCCTAGAGCGAGAAGCCTGGGAAGCTCGGATGCAAACCATTGATGCTGAACGAGAAGAAAGAGCACGACTGCGACAGACAAAGTGGCAGCTTGCTGTACTGCATAGGATAAGACAATTCACCCTCAGCCTGTTTGATTGGCTAGAAGGTATCTTGTCCAAGTGGTAGCCAGCATTTAGTCCCGTTCAGCATAATCTGTCAGGCATTCGCCCCCTTGGTGGGTCCCCCACATTAGCCCAGATTTCTTGGCGGAACTGGGTCACCCTTATAGAACTTCTCTTCTAACCCGCCCAAATACAGCCAAGCACTGCCAGCCAGCAGCGGTATCCCGACAAAGAACAAGCTACTCAGTACAGAGAAACTGCTGACTGCCGCGACTACCGGTACTAGCGACCAGACGACCGCACAGACCACGAGTAGACCTTTCCGAATTTTCTGAATTCGTTCTAGAGCTGTACGACAGCTACTGCAGTGCTTCGTATGAGAGTTATACCGATCCATCAAAGCATCCAGATTCTGCTCAGGCGGCAGTGCCTGCCCAGGAAATGGATCAGCCCCAAACTGCGTGACCCACTTGCGAAAGGCAATCACGTAGCGGTCGGCCTGGGTGGGCATATAGCAAGCTTGAGCATAGGTGCGGGCCTGGGTTTTCTCCAGCAGTCGCTCCTGTAAGTGCAGAAAAATCTGGTCGTCCTCTAGGACTCGGTTGTTACCAATGTGACTGTACCAGCGGGGGGTGAGTTTAATAAAAAAGCTGGGTAGCTTGGAAGAGAATTTAAAGGGGAATCGGGCAAACAGGCGACATTCTCCTTTACGAATCGGTGTGGCGTATACCACCGTCATAGTGCGGCCAAACTGTTTTGAGGTGAGGTCGTGGTACATCAGCCCCGGCGCAACAAAGGTGGTGCGTTGGGTGCCTAACTTGCCCTTGCGAGGTCCTTCGGGCCAGAGCCCCTTAAAGCCTTGCTTGCTGGCTTCGAGGACCTCCATCTCCATGGGAGCAGCATTCTCTCGCTTGCCGACGGTTTTGTGGTGCGTGTAAGGAATGTGGCTGGCGTCCAACACGTTTTCTAGCAGCGTAATGGCATCGTAGGGCAGGTCACGAAAAGTATTGAGCATGACCCAGCCGTCAGGCTCGTCCCCTACCGGATCGATAATGGGCACAGTTACATTGGCCGCATTTTCAGCTTTGCCAGGGTACACAAACAGCAGCCCCTGGTGGACAGCGGTCGGCATCGATGCGACACAGGCTCGGTTCGAGAGGTGGGCACTGCCATCGGTAGGCTGCTGGGGAATATGCTCGCAGCGGCCCTCACCAGAAAAGGCCCAACCGTGGTAAGGACACTCGATCTGACCGGCTTCGTTAATGCGCCCTTCAGACAGTGGGGCTAAGCGGTGGGGACACTGGTCAGTCATGACCCGCCAGGTTTCAGCTTGAGGCTCCCACCAAATCACCAGGTCCTGCTCAAGCAGCGTAAAGCGATTGGGCTTGGCCTTGTCCAAATCCTCAACGTAAAAGATGGGGTGCCAGGCTTCGGCCCAGTCAAAGTAGTTGGGGTCGGGGCCGCCCAGGGGCGAAGCGTCAGGGGTGATGGGTGCAAAAGCGCTAGCGGTTGCCGTCATAGAAAGTCAACACAAAAGGTGAGCCACCTTTATTGTGTTACATATCTTAATAAATTGCAGTCCGTGAATCTATCACTGTCACCACAGTGGTCGGGTCACCCGCCTCAAACGTTAACCGTCACAGCCAGTTGCCAATCAAGATAAACGGGGCCCAGAAATAGGGATGCTGGGTAAAGCCACCCAGCGCAATCACCTCTAGCTGGGCAGCGCGCATGGCTTCGGCCTTACCGAGTTTTTCATCTAGCAGGTAGTGATAAAAGCGGGTGATCAGGTCTGCCGTTGCGGCATCGTCCACGGTCCACAGTGATGCGATCGCACTTCTCACTCCGGCCCGCACCGCCACCCCAGCCAGCCCCAGGGTGGCGCGATCGTCACCCACGGCTGTCTCACAGGCCGTTAGCACTAACAGGTCGATGGGTTCCCGGTCGACAGACGAAACGCTGCGAATCAGCGCATCTAGATCGCTGATGGTCAGGGCTTTGTTGACTTGCCCGTCAATCTTTTGGCCTGTGACGATGTAGTTATCTTTGGGCTCTGCGCCAAAGTTGCCATGGGTAGCAATGTGCAGCACCTGATAATCGTTCTCCTGGAGGGCCGTGCGCATCTTGGGCTCTGAAAAATCCTCATTTTTCAACACCCGGCTGTTGGCAAACCGTTGTTCCACCGCGGACAGCTCGTCTTCCACCTTATTCAACGGCGGATAAAACAAATCCTCGACTCGGGAGGGCTCACTCAATCCCAGAATAAGGGCGCTTAGGGTCGAGGGGTCGCTGGCGTTGGGGTCCGTCAGCGTCAGGCTAGGGGTAGTTGCGATCGCAAACTTCTCGATCAAAAACTGCTCGCCGTTGTAGAGGGCGGCCATGGGCACACTACGCAGCACACCATCATGGACGAACACCAGCGTCTCGATCTGGAGAGCCTGGAGCGATGCCTCAAAGGGACCGATGAGCTGACGATAGAGCTGTTGGGCCGGGGCCCGAAAGGTGACCTGCAGGTAGGGCTCCTCCAGGGCGCGACGCAGGTCATTCACCGCTGTCGTGAGCTGGGTCGAGTCAAGATTAATCCACTCTAGCTGCCGCTGACCGTTCGGGAAGCTGGCAATCACAGCGGTGCGGTCTGGAAAAATCACCGTACTAATGACAGCCGTAGCGGACTGTTCACTGACCACATCCACCCGGGTTGCGACGGGCGTGATGATGCAGTCGTTGGCAAAGTAGTTCTGCAATTCGGCCAGCTTGAGAGAATCGAGCGCCACCAGAGCGCTATCGACACTGGAGCCCCTAGCCGACTCAACGGGCTTAGACGGGGAAATCTCCGCCAGCTTCAGCGCGGCATATTCCCGATAGATGGGCTCCACCCGATCGCGAAAGTCAAACTGCAGTTCGCGGTTGGCCGTCAAAATATCGGACCGAATCGGCTCCAGAACCTCCAGGGCACGCCGGTAGGTTGCTGTTGCAGCCGTCGTTTTACCCTGGGCCCGAAGAATGCGCGCCTGTTGCCAAACCCACAGATATAAACTGTCCTGGGCGGCCCGATCCTGATCGGCGGCGAGACGCGCCGCCTGGGTGAGGGAGAGGGCGCGGGCGTAGTCTTCGCAGCGTTCGGACAAATGGCCCAACTGACCCAAGGCAAAGGACTCCGCTCGCGGATTCTGAATCGTCTGGGCAATCGTTACTGCCGCTTCTAACAGCTGGGTTTGCTGGTCAAAAATGGCTACTGCCGGGCACTGCTGGCTTGGCTGGGCAAGCGCGTCAGCAGGCTCTAAGGTACCGGCCAAGGCAATGATGGCAAAGGCTTTATCTTGAGAATCGGGCAGGGACATCACCAGTTGCTGGGCCCGCTGCTGGGCCTGCGTCGCCGCCACCAGTTGCTTGGTCTGCTGATAGAGCGGAATCAGAGCCAGCTGAGCCCGCACCTGGATCAACACCTGATGTGTGCGCTGCGCCGCCAAGTCACTTTGCAATAAGTAATCGATGGCTTGCTGGTTTTGGGCAGCGGCCTGCGCTGCCAGGCGGCGTCCATCGGACGTATCACCACGCTGGGTCGCCGCCTGGCCGCGCCGCCGACTGACCTGGCCCAGGGCGCTGTAGCTATTGCCCAAGCTGCTGAACAATGAGGCACGGTAAGACAGCACCCGGGTCTCAGGCAATTGACTATCGGTCTTGAGGATGGCTAGGGCCTGCTGCAACAGGTCAATGGCTGTGTCATAGTTGCCAACCAGCCGATGGGCCTCGGCCAAGCTGCCCAAGGCCGCCACTTCGCCGTTCACATCCGACAGGGCCCGGGCAATGGAGACAGCGCTGGCGGCCTGACAGTCATCTATGTCTTCGCCACACAGCAGGGCCATGGCCCGACGATGTTGCCCCAATCGGCTGTGGGCCTGGGCCGCCTCTGTCCGGGCTCTCCCTAGGGCCTGTAGGTTACCTAACTGCTCGTGATTCTCCGCGGCTTTGCCCCAGTAAGCAATAGCCTCAGAAAAGTCCCCTACCTGCAGATGGGCACGAGCCAAGTTCTCAAGGACGATAGTCTGATGGGCCAGTTGACCAGGCCCAATCACGCCTAAGGCCGTCTCCCAGGTTGCGATCGCACCCCAATAATCCCCCACCTGGTAGTCATCCACCCCGGATTGAACCAGGCTTTGCGGGTCAGTCGCCTGCACCGCACCCTGAAACGGCGGCACGGCGGCCAAGCACAGACACAGGGCAAAGCCCGTCGCAAAGAGAACGCTGAAAAACCGACGAAACCGATATCTGCGGAAGCGTAGAAACATGGCAACAGAAGGGGAACACAGTCGCAATTTCGCAAATGTCCCTAGTGCAGCGTCAAAGCTAAAAATTCGGGTAAGGCTAGTGAAGTAGTGAGTGGTGATTAGTGAAGTAGAGATCGTCCTTAAATGCTGATTAGCTAAAGGTCTCGCACTATTTCACTAGCTCACTATTTCACCACTTCAC
>JBCBOC010000042.1:0-11751 GCA_039821475.1 Cyanobacteria bacterium J06632_22
ATATTTTTTCCTGGGAGGGGGATGCAGGATGCCACGACCAATCTATCGCCCGACAACCCTGCCTCAGCTCATGGGCGATGTCAGAAATATGCTGACGTCAGGGCTGGAGAAGGCTGGATACGGATCTTTAGAGATTGATGTGAAAACAGGGGCCACAGATCAGCTCTTACTGATCTTTCGCTCTGGGCTCCATCAGCACCATTTGCTTAGCCGAGATCAGGCTAGGGCAATCCTTCGTCAGCAGGCTCAGCCGCTAATGGGTGACCTTTCATTCTGGTATCGCTTCGAGGAAATTTGCGATCGCATTATGGCAGAGGGGCACGGTTACCTGCAGGTGGACTTGAAACCTGCGAGTCGTGGTTTTTTCTCGCTGACGCTCCGGGGCTCTCCCTCCTACCGTTTTCATGTTCAGCCCTCTGATTTGCTGCATTAAATTGCCTGGGCGCTAGAGTATGACCCTCAGGGTCAGCCGCCACCCCAACAACCCATCTTGGTTACGAGATAAAGGACACCTTTACCGGCCAGGACAGCAGTCTATTCTGCGTCCTGGCCGGTTGTTTTATTGCCGTCTACCCAGCAATCGAGAAAATTATGCTTCATTCAACCCAATACGATAGCTACAGTGTCAAGACTCGTGCCGTTCCCCCACGTCGCCAGTCTGAGGGACATTCCCGTCGGGGAACGCGAGCCTACGGACCGATCCAAATCCCCCGTTTACCGCAAAGCGATAGTGGTGAGTCTGTTCACCGAGCGTTCCACAATGAGTCGATCCATCGGGCGATTCTAGCGCGTTTAGACGAGCTGGATAAGTGCGGAGAGTTAGAGCTCGACCCCATTGAGCTGGAGGACTGTTGCTGTGAAGATCTCCAGCAAAAGCTTGTAGAGATGCAGGCAATGCTCGATCAGTTGACTCAGCAACACCAGCAGCAGCAACAGATGCTTTACCAAGAGATGCAGCGCCTTTCTTTGGTAACAGGGAGTCACTACCAGCAGCTATTACGGCACATGACTGCAAATTTTATGCCGCTACAGGCTGGTCTGCGGGCGTTGAGTGTTGACGTTCCCCTGCAACATCAAGATTCGGGACCGACGATGAACAGGAGCATGATAAGGAGAACGACAGCCTCCGGTCGTCATCCTTGGCAACGATACTCTATGACCGCTCGGCTGGCCTTTTCCACGGTACAGCTGCTGGGCTTTGCTACGTTTGCGTTTATTTTGGTGTGTTTTACCGTTGGGGTGCTCGGAACAGAATCGCTCGCCCCGCTGCTGGTGGGTGTCGGCTGGCCAGTCTTTAGGGCACTGGCTGTGGTTACCCTCGTGGGCTTTGCCATAGCCAGCCTGGTGGAGTCCATGGGTAATCGGCGATAAACCACGTCCAGCTTGAAACCTGTCGATCCAAAACGCGTATCGCCTGAAAATCTATTGCTTTTGCTCAGGGAAAACTCCAGTTCGGGATGTGGCAGAGGTTTATCTCGGTGAGTGCTGCCCGTGATACGGCGATGTTCGCGAGGATTGCGGTCGCTTTGGGATGAATAGGAGATTAAATGCCCAACCGCGCCTTCATCAACTCATACAGCACGCGCGATAGCTCTTGCCGCTGGAGTTGGCGGTTGTCCTGGGGAGTGCGGGCAAAGGCCTGGACGTAGGTTTGGGGCATCGCTTTTTTGACGATATAGCCCAGCTGACGGCGGGTAATCGGGGCGTCGGGTTTAAACCGACCGTCTCTGAGCCCTGCTACCATGCCTTGCGCCTTGAGCGTTTCGATGGCGCTGTAGGCCCAGTGGCGACCCGGTTTCACGTCGCTGAAGCTGGGCTGGGCTGGCGTTGCTTTTTCCAGTTCGAGTAGGTTCACAATGGCGGCAGA
The DNA here is from genome assembly GCA_039821475.1 of Cyanobacteria bacterium J06632_22. Classification (GTDB taxonomy): domain Bacteria; phylum Cyanobacteriota; class Cyanobacteriia; order Phormidesmidales; family Phormidesmidaceae; genus CAWUKV01. The sequence goes on from JBCBOC010000042.1 coordinate 1,868, forward strand.
CACGACGGCTCGGCTGACGGTTGCATGGGGTCGAAAGTGGAGATTCTTATGATTTTCGCTGCGTACGATAGCGGCAGCTGCCATGACCTGAATGGGCTCAAAGTCTGGGTCGGTGTGGGCCACATCGTCAAACCAAAAGATGGGAATGCCGTTACGGGTCAGAAAGCCCTGGAGTTTACGCAGGTGGGCTGGTGTGGTGACGATGGTGCGGACGTCTTCCCCCGTCCACACGGCATACACCGCTAAAAAGCCGCTGGCTTCGCCGATGGCCCACTCCATCGGATGCATGCGGTAAGCGGCGTTGGTGATGTGGGTGGTGCCCAGGCTCTTAGCTGAAAGCACCAGGCCATCAGCACTTTGGGGTACTAGCGATCCGGCGGGCAAGGTGAAGGGTAAGGCGATCACGTCTGTGCCGCTGGGGCTGACGTGTCCGTCCACCAGGTTGCCGTGCAGGTCTAGATAGTGATAGTCGCCAATGCCCAGACTGTCGGTGAAGCATCGCGATCGCACCTGCCCTGGGAAAAATGACTCCGCCACATCTTCATGGCGAATAGTGGTCAGGGCTACGCCACGTCGAGATTCTCGGATGTAAGGCTCCAGGGCAATGCCGTCGTCCGTCCAGGTGAGGTCGCCGCGCGGTTTCAGGTCGGCGGCACCGCCCTCGGTTTGGAGGTAGTGGATGTAGGCCCGGGCGCGATCTCGGGCCCGGGCGATTTGCTGTCGCCGTTGGTCAGGGCCGTGGCCGATGAGAAAGCCATTGCGGTAGTCGTTCCCGCAAAAGGCATGGGCGCCGCCCGTGGACGGATCTGCTGAGGTGCCCCAGTTAATCACGGCGACATCCCCCACCGAGACTTTGTTCTCGTTGAGGCTGTGGCGCAGCACTCGGCGATAGCGAAAGATGCCCCACGGATTAAAAAAGTCACGGCTGCTCCAGCCCTGGGTCTTTTTGACCCAGAATAGGCTGGTAAACTCACGCCAGTTGAGCCAGTTGGGTAGCGTGGGATCCGTGGGTTTGCTCATCAGCTTTCCCCGTCCCGGCTTGGTGCGCTCAACCAGTACGTCAAAGGTAAACGACTGCTGGCACTGGGGGCGAGCGTCTGTCTCGGGCAAAATTTTCTCGCCGGTATCTTGCCGAGATTCCTGACCGACCCGGGAGGGCAGTTCTGAAAGCTCTAATAACTCCCCCATATCCGTGGCTTCTAGGGTAATTGGTGCGGTGACCGTAAACTGGTTGCCGTCGGGGCGGTGGCGAAATTTGACTCCGGTGATGCGAGGCCGATCGGGGTTGGCCTTATCTTGGATGACCTCCACTGGGTCACTGTCTGGAATCAGGGTGAGTTTACCGCTGCGCAAGTAGGGTATCAGCGGTTCGTTGAGCGCCCGGGCGGCGGTAACAGGGGTGACGGCAATGGGCCCGACCCATCCTCCACCAGGGTTCTGGACTACCCGCCCGTTGACCGGTTGGAGCTGACGCTGACGCTGGCGAAACTGTTTTTGGGCGATGGAAATCCCAAATTCTTCGCCGTCTACGGTGGCTAACCCTGCCTTGGTCTTGAGCAGGTGACTATCGTCTGAGGCCGGCAGTGCCTGGGCGGTAAACTGCCCTCCAACGACCTTTTGCGGCTGCACCAGGCAAACGTCCACATTCATCTTTAGGGCCGTCAACGCTGCTGAATAGGCAGCCGTGGACCCCCCCACCACCAGAATAGAAGTCGTGAGCGCAGCATCCTGTGCCGGACGCTCAAACGTCTCCTCGGTAAAGATCCCGCTGCTATGTCGCACCGTGCGCACCATGGTCTGAGGTCCCCTGACAGTTGGCGTTTAGTTGGCGTTTATCTGTGTGGATTAACGGTTGTTGGACGGCTTCTCCGGGACAGATGCTCTACATGATGACGCTGGTAGGGCGGTGTGTCTGGAGAAATCAGCATCTTTTTATAAATCAAGTGAGCAGCCCGTAACAATTTGATTTGGAAATTTGAACGGTCAGGGCAGACGCGCCGTTATCAACCGTTCTCCATGGTGAGTCCGTGGATGTACGGATTTAATCACGTACCATTTAAGTGAAACTTGATATGAAGGGTGCGAAAAAATACGGATACCGTTGTCGAGATTCAGTTTAATCCTTTAAGTCTTCGGAGCTATGCATCGACGTCATCATCGAGCGCTGCCGGGTCGAATCCCGCTGGCATGGGTATTAGTGGTGCCCTTTGTGGTCCAGCTTCTCAGTGTGGTGGGTGTGGTGGGCTATCTCTCGCTGCGTAATGGGGAGCGCACGGTTGAGGCGCTGGCCCAGGAGATGATGCACGAAGTCTGTCAGCGGGCTGCACTACGCCTCAGGGGCTACTTTGCCCAGCCGCTGCTGATTAATCAAATTAATGCCAATGCAATTCGGTCGGGACAGGTTGATCTCGAGGATTCGGCCGCCATCGAGACGATGCTCTTTGATCGGTTACAAGAGTTTGATGAGGTTAGCGGCATTCTGGTGGGGACCGAGGCGGGAGACTTTAGGGCGGCGACCCGGCGAGGGCAGCTGCGACTGGTCGCCAACGATCTCCCCAATAACCCCAGCCAGATTCAGGGCTATGCCCTGACCGATGACGGGGTACGGCAGCGATTGATTCAGTCGTTTACCAAAGCATATATCCAAAATGCGCTGTGGTATCGCACCGCGGCTGAGGCGCAAACCTCCGTATGGAGTCCGGTTTTTCAAACGGGAGACAATCAAAATCTCTCTTTGAATGCCAACTTGCCGATTTTCGATAATGATGGTGCCCTGTTGGGGGTTGCGTCAGCCGGTATTGTGCTGTCGGTGATCGACGATTTCTTGAGTGACTTTAAAGTTGGCCAAACGGGTGTGATTTTTGTCGTCGATCACGATGGTTTGTTGTTGGGGTCGTCTACGGATAGTGCAATTTACGATCGTCAGTGGCAAGGGGGCAAGGTAACCCTGCAGCGGATTAATGCCTTGGACAGCAGCCATCCGCTAATTCGGGCGACGGCAACGGCTGTGGCTGAGCAGTCTCACACTGCCGCTGCGCTCAACAAGATCAGTACCTTTAAGATTTCCCATGGCAATGAACCGGTCTTTGTCGAGGCGGCGCCGTTTCGAGACTTAAATGGCTTGGAGTTGATGATCGTCGTTGCGGTGCCCCAACGAGACTTGATGGGGCAGATTCCGGCGAATACTCGCAATACCATTTATTTGTGTGTGGCGGCTACCGCGGTGGCCATTGCCCTGGGGTGGCTGACGGCTCGGTGGATTGCGCGTCCGGTGCGGCGATTGAGTCAAGCCAGCGCCGGCATTACCGGGGGGCAGTTTGGCCCAGCGTTACCCGCTTCTTCGATTCAGGAACTCAACCAGTTGGTGGGTACGTTCAATCAAATGAGTCAGGATATTCAAACCTACTCAAATTCCCTGGAAGAGAAGGTAACGGCGCGAACGGCAGCGCTGGAACAGGAGGTGTGCGATCGCAAACAGATGGAGCATCAGCTGGCCCAGGCTAAGGCGACTGCTGAGCGCGCTAATCGGGCTAAGAGTGAATTTCTGGCCAGCATGAGCCATGAGCTACGGACGCCGCTGAATGCCATTCTGGGCTTTACCCAGCTGATGAGTTACCAGGGGCCAGTGGACCAGCGCCATCGAGACTACCTGGATATCATCAACCAGAGCGGTAACCATTTGCTAACGCTGATCAACAACGTTCTCGATATGTCCAAAATCGAGGCGAATTGCCTAGAGGCTCACTACACCAGCGTAGATATTCCTGCTTTGGTCTATGGCCTTGAGGATCTGTTTGCCCTGAAGGCTGAGGCCAAGCAGGTGGTCCTCCACTGTCATATTGACAGCGATGTCCCCCACTACCTTTGCAGTGACGATGGCAAACTGCGGCAAATTTTAACGAACCTGTTGGCCAACGCCATTCGCTTTACGGAGCAGGGCTGCATTACCCTGAAGGTCAGTCTGATGGTCAACGCCGGGGTTGCGCCGCCGCCGCCATCGTCGCCCGTTCACGATGCCACCTCTCGTCGGATCTGCTTCGAGGTTAAGGACACGGGCATTGGCATGACGGAGGCAGAACTGAAACAGATTTTTGTGCCCTTTACCCAGACCGAAGCGGGACAGGACATTCCAGGGGGGACGGGGTTGGGGCTGACCATTAGCCAGCAATTTGCACAGCTGTTGGGCGGCTACATCGAGGTTGAGAGTACGCCACGGCTGGGCAGCTGTTTTCGGGTGATCTTGCCTGCCTTTGTGATGTCTGCTCCTGAAGTGCGGCCCACGACCTGGCAGCAGTCGCGATCTCAAATGACCCAACTGGCGCCTTGTCGGTTACTGGTGGCGGAAGACCAGCCTGAAAACCGCTATTTGCTAGAGCAGCTCTTGACCATCCCAAGTCTAGAACTGAAGCAGGTGGAGAACGGGCAGGCTTGCCTGGACCTGTGGCAGCGCTGGCAGCCCCACATTATTTTGATGGACTTAGCCATGCCGGTGATGGATGGTTACGAAGCCACGCGCCGGATTAAGGCCACTGTTCAGGGGCAGAGTACGGTTGTGATTGCGGTAACCAGCTATGCCTTTGAAGAGAATCGCCGGGCGGCAATTGAAGCGGGCTGTGACGATTTTATTCGTAAGCCGCTGCAGCTCGAACAGCTGCTCTCGAAACTGATGCAGCACCGTGGTCCGGCTGCCGCACCGGCTACCGACGCTCAAGGGGAGCGCCCCCCATCGGTCACGCCATTGCTGGTGGGCGCATCGCATGCCGCGCCAGATCCCAGTGAGCTGTTGACGATGGACCACAGTTCGGTCGCCGCTGAGGCCGTGATGCCCGAGCCGACCAGTGCGGTCGTTCGGACCATGGACTGGCATGGACTGCCCCCAGACTGGATTGGGCAGCTGCAGCAAGCGGCCTATGCCTGCAATGATGTTCAGGTGATGACCGTACTCGCTGGGCTTCCGGAGGAACGCTCCGGTCTGCGGCAACAGTTGACTAAACTAGCAGAAGCCTTCCAGTTCGAGCAGATCATTGCGCTGACGACGACGGTGCTGGCACCCCTCCAGGAGGATCAGCCCCTGTCGGAGCGGAGCTGTGCTCCGACTAAAGACGCCCATTCCACCCATAAAAGCCATCATGACGTCTCCCCAGAAACCGCCCTCTCAGAGAACGACCCAGAGGTCGACCCCAAAACCGCCCCTATCCCCCAACCAGAAACCACTCATCACCGTGGATGTTGATCCGGTTACCGTTGGGGCGATCATCGCTGCAGTATTGCTGGTGCCGCTACTGGTCACAGGGTTTTGGGCCCAGTAAAAGACCCCAAAAAAGCCCGGTAAAAGGCCCCAAAAAAGCCCAAGAATAAGCCCAAAAAAAGCCTAATGAAAAGCTTAGTTACAAAAGCTGAGTCTTCGGCCTAAGGAGCAGATTCGCTGAAAAGATTTCAGTAAAATAGTTGCCGCTCTCTCCTCGGATTGATTATGGCAACGCTGCTGGTTAAAAATGCCCATACCGTCGTCACGATGGATGAGCAGCGCCGCGAGATCCGTCGTGGCGGACTGTATGTCAGAGACAGTGCGATTGAGCAGGTGGGCCCCACCGATACGCTGCCGACAACCGCTGATCAGGTGATTGATCTCAACGATCGTCAGATTTTGCTCCCTGGCCTGGTCAATACCCACCATCATTTCTTTCAGAATCTGACTCGGGCTGTGCCTGCGGGACAAAATAGCGATCTATTTGGCTGGTTGCAGGCCCTTTACCCCGTATGGTCTAAGCTGACGCCCGAGGGAATTCGTCTGAGCGCTCAACTGGCGGCGGTGGAGTTGCTGCTGTCGGGCTGTACCACCGCTAGCGATCATCTGTATTTATTTCCCAACGGCTGCACCCTGGATGATGAAATCGAGGCTGTGCAGGCGACTGGGCTACGGTTTCACGCCAGTCGGGGCAGCATGAGCGTTGGCGAGCGTCAGGGCGGGCATCCCCCCGATAGCCTGGTGGAGGCCGAATCGTCCATTCTCAAGGACTCCCAGCGGCTGATTGAGCAGTATCACGATGCCAGCCGCTATGCCATGCTACGCATTGTCCTGGCGCCATGTTCTCCTTTCTCTGTCAGTACAGACCTGATGCGGGCGTCAGCGGAGATGGCCCGGAGCTATGGTGTGCGCCTCCACACCCACCTGGCGGAAACCGCAGGAGACGTGGCCTATAGTTTAGAAAAATTTGGTCAACGCCCCGGCGACTATGCCGCCGCAGTAGGCTGGCTCGGGGAGGATGTTTGGCATACCCATTGTGTCAAGCTCAGCGACGATGAAATCGCAACTTTTGGGCAGACGGGGACGGGGGTGGTCCACTGCCCGTCTAGCAATATGCGCCTGGCCAGTGGCATTGCACCGATCCGGTCCATGCTCGATCACGGGGTGCCCGTGGGGTTGGGCGTTGATGGTGCGGCCTCTAGCGATGCCGGGCATCTTTTTCAGGAGGCGCGGATGGCACTGTTGGCGGCTCGGGTACGGTCTGAAAATGCGACCGATATGACGGCGCGGCAAGCCTTAGAGCTGGCCACGCTGGGCGGGGCTCGCGTCCTAGGGCGAGATGATATCGGCGCTCTTGCTCCTGGGATGGCAGCTGACTTTGTCACCGTTGACCTTGACTGTCCAGCCTTTGCTGGGACGGCGGCGGATCCGGTGGCAGCCTTGCTGTTGTGCCAGGTTGGGGCCGTGACCCACAGCATTGTCAACGGACAGTGGGTGGTTCGCGATGGGCAGGTGACCACCCTCAATGTATCGAATTTACTAAAATCTCATCAAAAATACGCACAGTGGTTAACGGCTTAACCGCCGGGGATAACGCGTGTCGATGGCGACCGATCGGCCATATCTGCGTATATTTCTTGATGTAAACTGATAGCACCAAATTATCCAATTCAATTAGAGGAAAAGGTAAACCTGTCGCTAAGCAGCTCCCCAATAGGGTTAAAGATTGCATAAATCATACCCTTGGACATGGCGGGCCCAACGGCAATATGTGTATATCTACGGTCATGGTAGACCTGCGGGCACCTGCTGGGATGTTCGTGTTTTTACTGAAGGACGTGGGTGCATGATCCGCCGTCAAGGTGTAGCCGATGACGGGAATATGTGACCTGATGAATGTGACCTGATAGATGTGACCTTATGGATATGTGTGATCTGAACAGTGTAGGGATGGCCTTGGGCAATTGACACGTAATGTAGACAAGCTGTTGGCCAGACCGCAGGGGCTGAATGACGTCAGACTCTGATGACTATTTCGAGGTGATGGGCATAGACTCAGCTGTCTCGGGGTGCGTCGGGCTAAGGCAGACAGGGGTTAGGGGTGGAGTTTTAGGTCAGCATGACGATTAAAGCATTACTGAATCAGGGCGTTGACCGAGCGAGGCGTCGAGACTATGTGGGCGCGATCGCAATTTTTAATCGGGTGATTGAGCAGGACCCAGGCTACGAGAAGGCTTACTACAATCGCGCCTGCGCCTACTGCGATCTGGGTCGCTACGAACCTGCCATCGACGACTTTACCCTGGCAATTCACTTCAATCCGAACTATCTGCATGCCTACATCAATCGGGGCAATGCACAGCGTCACCTGGGTAATTACGAAGCGGCCCGAGACGACTTTGATCGTGGGGTTGCGATCGCACCCGACGAGGCCAAGAGCTACGGCAGTCGTGGTCTGCTGCTGCTGGATCTAGACGAGTACGACGGCGCCATTCGCGATTTTGATCAGGCGCTGGCGCTACAGCCCGACTTTCCTAAAGCGTATCTATGGCGTGGGTTTGCCTGGCTGCGCAGCGATGAGCCCCAACTGGCGGTCACCGACCTAACCCACGCCCTCACCTACGACGATGAGTGCCCTGAGGCCTATAACAACCGGGGGCTGGCGCATTTTTATTTAGGGGAGTATGACCTATCCTTGGTCGACTTTGACCGGGCGATTGCCCTGGATAGCGACTTTCCAGAGGCCTACAACAATCGGGCAAACGTTCGTGCCGAATTAGGGGATGAAGCTGGGGCGCTGGCCGACTATCGTCGGGCCCTGTCTCTCCAGCCTGACCTCAACCAGGTTTACTACAATCGAGCGGTGTTGGCCCAGGCGCTGGGTGACCTACGCAGTGCCGTCAGCGACTATGACCATTCGCTGTCGCTCTCGTCAGACAATTCCGATGCCTTTAACAATCGGGGTAACGTCCGAGCCGTCATGGGAGACCGTGAAGGGGCCGTCAAGGATTACAGCGAAGCCATTCGCCTCGATCCGGATCGGGCCAATAGCTATAACAACCGGGGACTGATTCGTCTGTACGCGTGCAACTACCGGCGGGCGTTTGATGACTTTGACCAGGCCATTCAGCTCAATCCGGAGCATGCGGCGGCCTACAGCAACCGCGGCACAGCCCGCCATCATTTACACGACTATGACGGGGCGATCGCCGACTTTGATCAGGCCATTCAGCTCAATCCCTTTTTGTCGGAGGCCTACGCCCGTCGGGGTCAATCCAAGGCCACCTTGTCCGACGACGCGGGTGCTTTGGACGATTTTAGTCGGGCGCTGATGCTAAACCCTACCGATGCGGTTACCTATAGCAACCGGGGTCGGCTGCGGTTTCACATTTGCGATCGCGACGGTGCCCTAGACGATATCAACAAGGCCCTAGACCTCAATCCTGATCTCTCAGACGCCTACATCAATCGCAGTATTGTGCGGTTTGGTTCTGGCGATAAGCTCGGTGCCATTAAGGACCTCGACTATGCCATGGAAGCCCAGCGCAAACATCAGCGGGCCTTGAAAACGGCCTAGTCCGCTACCCTTACACTTTGGGGCTTATCCTGCGCCGCGCATCCTCGCGCATCGGCACGGTCCGGCGTTCAGCTTAAAACCGGTGGCTTTCGTTGGGGTAAACGACCGTTCTGGGCGTCGTTAGGGCGAAATGGCTGATATAGCGGGTGGGGTGTCAATGTCGGTACAGCCCCAGGGCACGTTAGGGGGTGAGACAGGCCCTGCCAAAATGGCCGGATGGGCTTCATACTCGGAGTCATACCCCTGGTGTCTCTAGCAATATGACCAACATAACCCCATGTCCAGCTCGTCCCCTTCCCCTATCATCGTCCAGTTTGAGGCGGGGGAACTGATCTTCTCGACGGGGGATCCGGGTGAACAGGCGTACATTATTGAAGCCGGGCAAATCGAAATCTTTATTGACCCTGGCGCGCAGCCGCTGTCACTGCGGCAACTGGGACCGGGGGATGTCCTGGGTGAGATGGCGGTCATTGATGCGGCCCCCCGATCAGCCTCAGCTCGGGCGCTCGTCCCAACACGATGCTTGGTTATCTCCAGTCAACAGATTTCTGAGCGCATCGATGAGTCAGATCCTGTGGTCAGGTTGTTAATTACGACCCTGCTCGATCGGATGCGAAGCTTAACGCATCGCCCCAGGCTAAACCGTTCTTCGGCAGATTATTCTGAGGGCGACCACAGCTCAATGTTGTCCGCATCCTCCCCGCCACCAACTGTGGCCCCGCAGGAACCCAATGAACAGACGGTCATCGACAAAATTCGGCTAGAGTCTGAGCTGCGTACGGCTATTGCCTCGGATAAGCTGATACCCCACTACCAACCCCTAGTGGATTTACAGACCCAGCAAATCGTTGGTTTCGAGCTGTTAGTGCGTTGGCATAGTCCGAGTCGGGGGCCGGTCTCCCCAGGATTGTTTATCAGCATCGCTGAGGAAACCTCGCTAATTATTCCGGTGGGTTGTTGGGCCCTACAGGCAGCTGTGCAAGCTGTTCAAACGTTTCAGGACCACACTAATCGAGTGCTGTTTATTAGCGTTAATATTTCTGCAAAACAGTTTTTGGC